>JAHCJK010000129.1 GCA_026184295.1 Planctomycetota bacterium | reverse complement strand
CGCCGACTGCCACCTCGTCGCGTACCGCAACGCGGGCTTCAACCCCGTCGCGATCGCCTCCCGCAGCCGCGCGAAAGCCGCCGAAGCGGCCGCGCGCCACAAGCTGCCGACGGTGCACGACAGCGTCGAAGCGTTGCTCGACGACGAGCGCATTGAAGTGCTCGACATCGGCGTGCCACCGCACAAGCAGTTCGAGGTCGTCCAGGCCGCGGTGCGGCGGAAGCACCTGAAGGGCATCCTCTGCCAGAAGCCGCTGGGCGTGAACTACGCGCAGGCCGCCGAGATCGTGCGGCTCTGCCGCGAATCCGGCAAGACCCTGGCCGTGAACCAGAACATGCGCTACGACCAGTCGGTGCGCGGCGCGAAGGATTTGCTCGGCCGCGAACTGCTGGGCGCGCCGGTGCTGGCGACCGTCGAGATGCGCGCGATCCCGCACTGGATGCCGTGGCAGACCGAGCAGGGCTGGTGCACGCTGCGGATCATGTCGATCCACCACCTCGATACGTTCCGCTACTGGTTCGGCGACCCGGAACGCATCTACTGCAGCACGCGCCCGGACCCGCGGACGAAGTTCGCGCACACGGACGGCATCTGCCTGTACGTGCTCGAATACGCCAACGGCCTGCGCGCGAGCAGTTGGGACGATGTCTGGGCCGGCCCGGCGAAGGAAGGCTGCGAGCCCGACATCGGCATCCGCTGGCGCATCGAAGGCACGCAGGGCATGGCGCGCGGGACCATCGGCTGGCCCAAGTATCCCGAACGCTGCCCGAGCACGCTCGACTACACCTGCGCGCGGTTTCCCGGCCGCTGGCACCAGCCGCGCTGGAACGAAGTCTGGTTCCCCGACGCCTTCGTCGGGCCCATGGCCGAACTGCTCCGCGCGCTCGAGACCGGCCGCGAACCCGAGACGCTCTCGGGCGCGGACAACCTCAAGACGATGGCGCTGGTCGATGCCGCGTACGCTTCGGCCGAACAGCACCGCGCGGTCGCGCCGGAAGAGATGGCCCTTACGTAAGCGCTACTTCGCGGAGGTCTCAGGAAATTGCCCGGATTGGATGCGGCGCACGCCGGTTGCTCCGGCGCCGTAAGGCTATCCTCGCTTCCAAGTCTTACATAGCAAGCAATCACGGCGTTTCTCTCGCGCGCTTCGGCCTCCACCCGTTCTTGCCCCAAGCCGCGCGCGGGACTACCATACGCACGTTCACTCACACGGAGGCGCTTATGGGGCAGCCGGACGAAGGGTTGGCGTACGCGCGGGGGCACCGCGAGGCGTTTGTCGAGCACCTGAAGGAACTGCTGCGCATTCCAAGCGTGAGCACTGCGCCGGAGCACACGGGCGACATGCAGCGCGCGGCGGAATGGGTCGCGGCCTACGTCAAGACGCTCGGGTTCCAGAACGTCCAGGTGATGCCGACGGCGATGCATCCGGTCGTCTACGGCGAGAACCTGCGCGCGGGCGCGGGCAAGCCGACGCTGCTCGTGTACGGCCACTACGACGTCCAGCCCGCGGAACCCCTTGAACTCTGGACCACCGGCGCCTTCGAACCGACGCAGCGCGGCGACAACCTGTACGCGCGCGGGGCGAGCGACATGAAGGGCCAGGTCGTCTGCTTCCTCAAGGCCGTCGAATCGCTGGTGAAGACCTCCGGCGAGGCGCTGCCCGTCAACCTGAAGCTGATGATCGAGGGCGAAGAAGAGATCGGTTCCCCCAGCCTGCCCGCGTTCCTGAAGGAGAAGAAGGACCTGCTCAAGGCCGATCTGTGCCTGAACGGCGACGGCGGGATCGTGGGCGCGGACGCGCCGTCGATCACCTACGGGCTGCGCGGCATTGCGTATTTCGAGATCCGGCTTACCGGACCGGCGACCGACCTGCATTCGGGCATCTTCGGCGGCGCGGTGCAGAACCCCGCGAACGTGCTCGCGAAGCTGATCGCCGGGATGCACGACGCCGAAGGGCGCGTGACGCTCCCGGGCTTCTACGACAAGGTCCGCGCGCTCGACGCCGACGAACGCAAGGAACTAAACCGCCTGCCCACGCCCGACGCGTGGTGGATCAAGAGTTCCGGGGCGCCGGCGCTGGCGGGCGAAGCGGGCTACACGGCCACCGAACGCGCGACCGCGCGGCCCACGCTCGATGTCAACGGCATCTGGGGTGGCTTTACCGGCAAGGGCAGCAAGACCGTCCTGCCGTCGAAGGCCTCGGCGAAGGTCTCGATGCGGCTGGTGCCGGACCAGGACCCCGAAGCCGTGTACGCGAGTCTGAAGGCGTACCTGAAGCAGCACGCGCCGCCGACGGTGACGTGGGAGATCGAGCAGTTCGGCAGCGTGCGCGCGCCGATCGTGGACCGCAAGAGCCGCGCGGTGAAGGTCGGCATGGAGGCGCTCCAGAAAGTGTGGAAGACGGAGCCCTTCTTCGCGCGCAACGGCGGGACCGTGCCGGTGGTCAGCCAGATTCAGGACACGCTCGGCATCGACTCGCTGATGCTCGGCTTCGGGCTGCCCGACGACAACCTGCACGCGCCCAACGAGAAGCTGCATCTCCCGACCTTCCACCGCGGCGTGGAGACGTACATCCATTTCCTCAGCCATATGGGATAGGGCCGGCGCACCTGTAAAATTCTCCTCTAATAGGGCTTGGGAGGCGGCGTCAAAGGACCGTGACGGAAATGCTGGCAGGATGCGTCCTACTCTAAAGGAGCCGAATGCCGTGAAGCCCCCTCGAACGCTGCTGACCTTTGTCGTAACAAGCTCTTTGGCCCTTTCGGGTTACGTCCGAACTTCGGCCGCCGACACCATCGAAATGAAGAGCGGCACCGTGCTGCTGGGCGAGGTCCTGGAGAACAAGCCCGAGTCGGCCGAGGTGGTCGTACATCTGGGCGCCAAGCAGGTGACGCTACCGCGCAAGGAGATCGCGCAGATCACGCTCGACGAGGCCGCGCGCGCGGAGTTCAAAAAGCGCGTGGCGGACGCGGGCAAAGACGCGGGCAGCCTGCTGGGCGTGTACGAATGGGCGCAGCAGCGCCGGCTGTACGGGCTCGCGGGCGAAGCGCTGAACGCCGCGGCGCAGTTCGATCCGAACCACCCGTCGGTCAAGCGCGCGCTGGGCGAAGGCGAACAGACGGCCGAGGCCAAGCCCGCGCAGGCCAAGGACGAACCCATCTTCATCGGCACGATCGGCAAGCCCGAGGAAACCCGCGAACGGACCTCGTTCGAAAAGCAGGTGATCGAGGGCGCGAAGCTGCTGGGCCGTTCGGACGCGGCGGAACAGGAGAAGTCGGAAGTCGTCGCCTCGTACGTGCGCGAAAAGGACAAGGTCGGCGACGTGCTGCTCGGCGCGCTGGATTACCGCAAGGTGACCGACGAAGAGACGCGCGTGGGCGTGGTGAAGGGCCTCCAGGTCGTCAAGCCGGCGAACCCGAGGGTCTCGCCCACGCTGGCGTGGTCGGCGGTGATGGATCCGTCGGCGAGCGTGCGCAAAGGCGTCGTGGCGATGATCAAGGACCGCAAGGACGACGCGGCCGTGGGCGGCATGATCCGCTCGCTGATCGGCGCGTTTGACGAAGAAGGCAGAGTGATCAACGTGGCCGTGCGCGACAACGCGGTGGAAGGCCTGCGCGCGATGGAAGACAAGCGCATCGGCGAGGCGCTCTTCACCTCCGCGGTGATGGAAGTGCGCGCGACGCAGACCGAAGGCACGCTCGCCCCCGGTTCGATCTCCAGCTACACGGTGCTGACCGGCGCGCAGGTGACGGTGCTGATCCCGCTCACCTTCCCCATCGAATTCCCCAACCTGAGCATCAAGCGCGTGCGCACGACGGTCTCGGCGCCCGCGGCCTCGCTGCGCGCGTACGCCGGCAAGGACCTGGGCGACGACGTGAACGCGTGGCGCGCCTTCCTGGGCAAGTGATCGGCGTTCGCTTTACGATGGGTACTGTGAGCCGGCCGCGCGAGCGGCCGGTTTTATTTCCGGCTACGCCGGCGCCAGCGTCCAGCTCATGCGACGCGCGAGCGCGCGGTTGCGCGGGCCGTCGAAGCCGGGCTTGTAGATCCACGCGCCGTACTTCCACTCGGTCAGACCCACGCGTTCGGCGCAGCGCGGCTCTTCCGGCACGCCGGCGGGGACGCGCACCGTGGCTTCGCCCTGCGCGACCTGCACCAGCGCCGAGAGGAACTTGCCGGGGCCGACCTCGCAGCCGTTCAGCGGCCAGCGCGCGGGCAGGCCCTGCGCTTCGGAACCGATGGCCGCCTGCATGCGCCACAGGCCGTTCAGCACCTGCTCGCGCGTGGCGGTAACGTCCTTCTCCACGATCGGCGGTTCGTCCACCGGGCCGGGCAACCGCCGCGTGGAAAGGCGGTCGCGCCAGCACGGATCGCCGGTCACGCGCGCGGCCAGTTCGCCGAAGCTCGCCTGCGCCGAGAGCGCGCCTTCGTGCGGGACGTACGTCCAGTCGGGGCCTTCGGCCAGGTGCGCGAAGTGCGAGACCGGCCAGCTTTCGCGCAGGCGCGCGATCTGGCTGCGGCGGCGCGTCTCGGCCAGCAGGCGCTCGTAATCGAAGAATTCGAAGCGCGGATCGGCGGCGATGCGGTCGAGGAACGCGCCCAGGCGTTCGAAGGCCCGTTCGATCTCCTCGGGCGTGCGCAGCGGCGCGGGCTCCCACTGTTCGCGCGGGCGGTTGGTCCCGGCGGGAAAGTTCACGCCGTCCCAGAATTTCTGGTGCACCAGAATCGTCGGGTGGATGCAGAGCACCGCGCACGCGCGCCCTGCCTGCGCGCTGAAGCGCTCGAAGACTTCCCCCGCGTCGTGCTGCAGGCACTGCGAGTCGGCGTAAAAGGTGTACGGAACGTTCAGCGCGCCGAGGTACCAGTACAGCGCCCCGTCCCTGGCGCCGAAATACCCGCCCGCGTAGCAGGGAATCGCGGCCTGGCGGTAGAACCAGATCGCCTGCGGCGCGCAGTTGCTGCCCGGCGGGACGGCGGCCAGGAGGCGGTCGCGGTTGAAGATATCGCGGACCCAGCGCATCGCGGGCAGTTCGAGCTGGCGGAGGTTCTCGAGGCCGGCGCTCCAGCCGAGTTCCTCGCAGCGAGGCGCGATGGTGGGATGGATCGAATGGTCGCGGCTGTGGAAGCCGATCTCGTGCGGTTCGAGCGCCTTGAGGACATCCTTGCGCCCGCGTTCGTGGAGCACGCGGGCCTTCTCGCCCACCATGCAGAAGCTGCCTCGAATCTTCTTCGCGGTGAGCAGCCTGGCGAGGCGCAGCAGCGCATCGTCGGACGCGGGTCCGATGAAGTCTTCGGTGTCGAAGCTGACGATGACGGGCGTGGCCATGGCGCGCGACCTCCTGCTCCTCTATAGTGACACATGGGCGGGCGGCACGCAAGGACGCCGCCGCACGGCAGGGGTTCCTGGACGCGAGGCCAACCATGAACGCGCGCGAATTGAACGAGTTCAACGACCGCATGATCAAGGAATGGAACGCGGCCAAGGACCCCGGGCTTGCGGAGGAGATTCTGCGCCTTCTCGAGACGCGCACGCCCGAACAGATCACCACCGATCCGGCGGCGGCCGACTGCTGGTGGCACCTCTGCGAAGAGATGGCGGACCGCATCGCGAAAGAACGGCCCGAGGACGCGCTGCGCCTCCTGGAACTCGCCCGCGTCAGCAACGTGAAGGAGGGCACCTACGCGACCGGCTCGGGCGAAGGCATCGCCTCCGTGACCAACGTGAACCGGATTCAGCGCAAGATCGACCGGCTGAAGAAGCGCGGGGAGGCTCCGCCACGCAAGACGTGCTCCTGCGGGCGCGCGTTCGATCCGGCGCAGCGGCTCGCGCGGCTGGAATACGAGCACATGGGCGATACCTACACGCTGTTCGTCGGACGCTGCGCGGACTGCGGCGACCGCTGGCAGGCCCTGGTGCGCGACAAGTTCCTGGGCGAAGTGCACGAGCACGCGGCGTCGATGCAAACGGAGGACGCGAACGAACTGATCGCGCTGATCAAGTCGTGCCCGAATCCCGACAACAAACGCTGCACCTGCCACGCGCACCAGAAGATCGCCTGGTACTGATCACCAGCCCTCCGGGACGCGCGCGGCCAGCGAAGGCGCGACCAGCCGGCCGTCCTTGAGCTTCTTCCAGTGGCGCGCGTGGAAATCCAGCGTGCCCGAGGCGGGCCGCACCCAGCGCTGTTCGCCCAGATGCACCGACGCCCACGCGTCCACCCCGGGCGCTCCCGGCGCGCCGTTCTTGACCGAAAACGCGGGCGACTGGATCTGCTTGAGCAGCACCGGGCGGCCCTCGGGAAAATTCACGCGCAGTTCCGGCGGGTTCGTGTGGCGCAACGGCGCGTGGCTGTAGCACCAGACGGGCGCCACGGGCGGATCGAGCAACGAATCGAGCAGCCGCGATCCGGAGCGCTTGCCCTGCGCCGCCGCGGGGCCCTGGTGCGTGAGCAACAGGTCCACCGGCGCGCCCGCGCGCACGGCCGCCACGCGCTCCGGATCGAGCCTGGCTTCCGGCGGACATTCGCCGGCGCCGCGCGCCTCCACGCCGCCGAGGCCCGCGACGATCCGGCCCGAGGGCAACGCGCAGCGCCAGCCGCTCGGCAGGTAGCGGAGCCATCCGCCGGGGCCGATCCGCGGAAGGCTGGCGACGGGCGCCGGCGCGTGCGGCAACGGAGCGCGCAGGTGTTCCGCGTAGAGTTCGGGCGGGTCCTGTTCGCCGTGCACCAGCACCACCGGGCAGGTCACGCCCAGGCCGCCGTCCTTCCTGGACGCGAAGATCCACGGGAGCCACGGCGCGCCGGCCGGGTCGGCCCACTGCGTGAGAAATTCGAGTTCGCAGGGATTGTGAACGGCGCGCGCGCGCGCGGCCTCGTCCACCTGCTCCGGGCGCGAAAAAAGGCCCGCGTCGCCGAGCAGGAAAATCGCGCCGTCCGTGTCCTCGCGGTTCCATTGGGCGATCATGGCCAGCGCGAGTTGCACGTGGCCGTGCAGGTCGCCGACGACGAAGACGAGTTCGCTCATGCGCAGGCCCCACGTCCGCTCGTACCGTACCGGCCCGGCCCGGGCTCGGGGCCATGCATGACCGCCCGCGCGGGCGCGGGGCTACTGCGGGCCGTCCCCGCCCTTCTCGTCCGCGTTCCATTCGGTCCAGGCGTACAGCGTCGAACGCTGGATGCCGAGAATCTTCGCGGCCTTGGTCTTGTTCCCGCCCACCTGTTCCAGCACCCAGCGCGCGTAGCTGACCTGGAGCTTTTCCAGCGGCGGCATGTCGGCGGCGAGCACGTTGAAGCCGGGGACGGCGGGCTGGATCGCCGCGGTGCGCACCGAGGTCTTCTTGCGCCCCGGGACGGTCTGGCCGAGCGGCAGGGTCGGATCGCCGGCGCCTTCCACCATGCGCTTGATGTCCAGCGGCACGTCGTTGGCGCTCAGCGCCACCACGCCGCGCGCGGCCGCCCCGCCCTGCGGCTTGGCCAGCACGGCCATGCGTTCGAGCGTGTTGCGCAGTTCGCGGATGTTGCCTGGCCACGAGTACCGCTGGAAATACTCCATCGCGTCCGGCTGCAGCCGGTAGCTCCCGAACGGCGCGAGGAAGTGCTTGCAGAGCACCGGCAGGTCGTCGGCGCGCGCGCGCAGCGGCGGGAGCGTGATGTCCATCACGCGCAGGCGGTAATACAGATCCTGGCGGAAGCGGTTGGCATCGACTTCGGCCGCGAGATCGCGGTTCGTCGCGGCGACGATGCGGCAATCGACGTCGCGCAGGCGCGTCTCGCCCACGCGCGCGACCTTGCCTTCTTCCAGCACGCGCAGGAGCTTGGCCTGCACGGGCAGCGGAAGTTCGCCGACTTCGTCAAGGAAGAGCGTGCCGCCGTGCGCGGTCTCGAAGTAGCCCGCGCGGTCGCCGCTCGCCCCGGTAAACGCGCCCTTGGCGTGCCCGAAGAGTTCCGATTCGACCAGGTTTTCGGGCAGCGCGGCGCAGTTGAGCGCCTCGAAGGGGCCGTCGGCGCGGCGCGACATCGCGTGGATGGCGCGCGCGGCCAGTTCCTTGCCGGTCCCGCTTTCGCCCAGGATCAGCACGGGCGTGTCGAAGGGCGCGGCGCGCGCGATCACGTCCTGCACGTTTTTCAGCGAGTTCGATTCGCCCACGATGCGGTAGCGTTCCTGGACGCTGTGGCGCAGGCGCGCGTTCTGGTCGAGCACGCTCTGGTGCCGGCGCACGTTCGAGAGCATCGTCGCGAGCGGGAAGGCGGCGGCGGCGAGGAATTCGAGGTGCTCCTGCATGAAGGGCGCGTTGCGTTCGCCCGTCTTGTCGGCGCGAACCGTGCGTTCGGCCAGCAGGTACCCGAGCACCGCGCGGCCCATCTGCAGCGGCGCGATCATCACCGCCAGCTTTTCGGCCTTGGGATCTTCGGGAACGATCGTGCGCGTGGCGCGCTTGGCGGTCAGGTCCGCTTCGAGGTCCTGCGAGAGCACCGCGACGCCGCGTTCGCGCGCGTGCGCCAGCAGGCGGTTGCGCTGGTCGGTCAGGCGCGCTTCCAGCACGCGCGTGTTCTGCGAGGAACCCGAGGAAATCCCCGGCGCCTGCCAGGTGGACAGCAGCAGCGTCTGGCGGCTGGGGTCCTTCTCCTTCCCTTCCTTGCTCTCCTTGCCCGCGCCCTTGCCCTGCGCGCCCAGGCCGGCCTCGAAGAGCACCTTCACGCGCGCGCCGGGCAGCACTTCGGCCAGCACGCGGGTTGTGGCCGCGAAGAGTTCGTCTTCGGTCTCGCAGGGATTGGCTTCGCGCAGCAGCCGGTAGAGCCCGCGCAGCCACTGGTTGCCCACGGCCGAGGCCTGCGCGGCGTCGGCGGGCGCGTCGCTCGCGCCGAGTTCGAAGCGTTCGAGCGGGATCGAGACGGTGCCGCGCGGGAGCGCGTCCTTTTCCTTGTACTTCTCGGCCAGGATCACGCTGGTGCCGGTGCGCTTGGTCGGCGGCGGCTTCTGGCGCAGCGAGGTCGTGCCCTTCTTGGTCGGGATCTGCGTGGGCGGAACCTGCTCTTCGGCGCCCGGCGGCAGCGTGCGGGTAAACGTCAGCGTCGTGCTGCCGACCATAATCTCGTCGCCGTCCTGAAGCGAGACTTCCTGCTGCAGGCGCAGGCCGCGCATGAACGTGCCGTTGGTGCTGCCCAGGTCCTTAAGCAGGTAGCGCCCGGCGCGTTCGCGGATTTCGAAATGGCGTTTGCTGGAGCGGGGATCGTCGAGCATCACGTGGGAACTGACGCCGCGCCCCACCACGGTCTCCGGTCCCAGCGTATGCACGCGCCGCGCCTGCGCGGTCCGCACGGTCAGATAAGCCATGTGCGCTCCCGTGATTTCCAGGTGTCAGAAACGACTGTTGGATTGTTGAACGATTTCCCCGGAAGTCAAGGGGTGGAAAACGAGTCCCGCCGCGCTTACCGGTTCGCGTCCTCCGGCTTCGATCCGGCCTTGCGGCGGAAGACGAAGAATCGCTTGCCCGAAGGCAGCGCAATCTCGGACACAAGCTCGAACTCGCTCCGCGCGCGCACCAGCGCCAGGGTCTCCCCCGCGATCCGCGTGGACGGCATGGAGGCCAGCAGGTTTTCGTTGCCCGCCTCGCTCGCCACGACCCAGACGGCGCGGTCCAGCATCGGTCCGAACGTGCCGGGGTCCGCGCTCAATCCGCCATCCTCGTAGGTCCGCGCCGGTCGGCCCTCTTTAAGGTCCATGTATCCGAGCAGCGTCGTGTTCACGTACCCGGTGAACGTCAGCGCCACTCGTTCGTCCGCGCGGGCTTCCCGCAGGGCGTCATGCACCTGCCGGGCCGCCACGTTCCGGCTCTGGATCTCCGGGTACGACGGGCGTCCCAGCCGCGGCGGAAAATGCGAAGCCAGAAAGCCCAGTCCGACCAAGACGACCAGCGCGACTCGGCGCTGCCAGCGTTGCCCGCCCCGCGATTCGTGCAGCAACCATAACCAGCGCACGGTCATCAGCACGCTCGCGAGCAGCAACCCGTGAAAGGCGAGGCCGAAAAAGTGGTTCCGCACCCCCACGAACGAGACTACGCCGTAGGTGAAGACGACGGGCACCGCAAACGCGGCGGCTCTTTGCGCATCGCGGGTGCGCTTGAACTTGACCGCGCAAACCAGCGCACCGATGCCGACGACGCCCCACAGTACCAGGTGCCATCCGAGCATCCGCCGCCCGCCGAACCCGCCCAGGTAGTAATTCGCCTGTTCGAGCAACGGGGGTTGAACGCCGCCGCGCGCGGGCAGATCCTGGAAGAATACCATGTGGATGTACGCGAGCACGTGCCCGGCGTTTACCGCGAAGTAGGGCAGCGACACCAGCGCCGCCGCCGCCAGCGCGCGCAGCGTGGCTACGAAGGCCCGGCGTGCCTGCCAGCGGTACGAATCTAGCATCCGGTCGCGCGCGGCGACGGCGACCAGGGATACGCCCAGGAGCGCCGCCGTCATCAGCGAAGTCGTCGGTTTGCAGACCAGCGCCAGGCCCATCACCGCGCCGCCCGCCGCGTGGCGCTTCCAGGACGCCGCGACCCAGTCGTCGGCAAAAAGGATGCAGACCCCCGCGGCCGTGACCAACCCGCACGCGATATCCGGGCGAAATTCGCAGATGGCCTGGCCCGTCAGCGGCACCGAGAGCGCGAAGAGCCCCGCCGCCAGTTTCTGTTCGAACGGACGTCCGCGCATCAGGGCATCGACGCCCAGAAGCAGGCCGAGCGCCAGCAGGCCGTTCATCGCATACGGTGCCCAATCGTGCGGGCCCAGCAGGAGAAAACCGAAGAAGGCGAGCGCGCTGGATAGCGGCGCATGGGTTTCGACGGCCGCGTAATCCCGCAGCAGCGCCCAGGTGCCGCCCTGTTCGAACAGGCGCAGCCGGCGCATCCCGTCGCTCATGTACACCACATCGTCGAAATCCGGCGGGGCGATCAGGCGGCCTCGGCGCTGCGAAAAATCCACGAGCACCCAGGTGAACATCGCGGCCACCAGCACCCAGCACAGGCCCCGCGCCCATCGGCCGCGCCAGCGCGACGGCATCGCGCCGGCTTCGGGCGGCGGTGGTTCGGTCGCGCGCGCTGCCTCCTCGGCCTGCCGATCCATGCACGCTCCCTGGGCGAGTACGGCGGGTACGGAACCGCGCTACCGTACGGCGGCGCCGGTTGTCTCGGACTTGCGGCGGAAGACCGAATTGTCAGCCACCACGGCCCACGTAAACAGACCGCCGGCCGCCAGCCATACGCAAAGCCGCAGGGCGCGCTCGCGAAAGCGCGTTCGGGCATCGTCCGAAAGATCGTTGGCCATGCCGGTAGCTTAGTGAAATACGGTGGTTGCGGTAGCTCGGAAAGGATTTCCCGTGCGGGCAAAAAAAAGCCCGGGCGATAATTGCCCGGGCGGCACTGCATACTCGCGCTCGAAGGGGGTCAGCTTTCGAGGACGAGGTACTTATGGCCGTTGTCGCACACCACCTTGGCCTTCACGGGCACTTCGCCGCCTTCGGACGCCACGATCTCCGAGAGGCGATTGTGGACTTTTTCATCCAGCACGATCGGGAGGGACTTGCTCTTCACCACGTTGTCCAGCACCAGGACGTTGTGGCCGGGGTTTTCCACCACTTCGCCCAGGATGGTCACTTCGGTCTCGTTGCGGGCCGACGCCAGGCTCGCCAGGGTCTCGCGGGTCTCTTCCGTCGCGACGATGCCCAGCGCGCGGTTCACCTGCGTGGCGACGCTGTCCACGACGAGGATGTTCTGGCCGTCTTCGTTGATGACGCGGCCGTTCACCACCACCTGCACGCTCGGCTTGGTCAGGTTCTGCAGCACTTCCTTCACGTCTTCGTTCGCCACGATAGCCAGCTCGGTATCAGCACCCGTTGCGACCTGTTCTTCGACTTCGGCTTTCGGCATGGAAAGACTCCTTGCTTGCAGCGGTAGGCACCGCTGGTCGTTTCAATTCGGCCCTTCGCACGAAGGACTCGCGGCGTCTCCGGGCGCCCGGAAAACGTTTATAGCTTGCAGCCAAGGCAGCGGTTTGGAGCTCCCGCCATGCATGGGTTGCGCAGGCCGGGTCGACGTTGGGGAAAGTACGGCCCCCTCTTGCAGATTGAATGTGCGAACTATTAGAACCGCGTGAATCCGGATAATTTCTGGCTGGTTTAAAGCGGATTGGCCGGCGTTCGATGAACAAACGCGTCGAAAATAAACAACGTCATTTTACCGTCTTTTGCGTATGGAATTCGGCGGGCACTTCGTGGCGCAGGGCGCGCTACGCGTCCACCTGCGTGAAGACCACGGCCGCGTTTGTGCCGCCGAAGCCGTAGCTCGTCTTCAGCACCGTGCGGAAACTCCCGTTCAGCGCCTGGCCCGTCACGGGGCGCAGGCCGCATTCGGGGTCCTGCTGCGCCGGGTCGAGCCCCAGGACCGGCGGGACGATGCCTTCGCGGATCGAAAGTATCGCGGCGATCGATTCGATCACCCCCGCGGCGCCCATCGTATGCCCGATGGAACTCTTGACCGAACAGACCGGAATCTCCAGGCAGCGTTCGCCGAAGACCGCTTCGACCGCCTTGGTCTCGATCTTGTCGTTGTAGGGCGTCCCGGTTGCGTGCAGGTTGATGTGGTCGATCTTGCTCGGCCCCAGGCCCGCGTCGGTCAGCGCCGCGCCCATCAGGGCCTGGATGCCGCGGGCTTCCTGTTCGGGCGCGGTCATGTGGTAAGCGTCGTTGTTCATCGCGCGCCCGACGATCTCGGCGTAGATCTTCGGCGCCTTGCGGCGGCGAGCGCTGTCGGCATTTTCGAGCAGAATCGCGCCGGCGCCTTCGGAAAAGAGCGTCCCCTGGCGGCGCTTGTCGAACGGGCGGATCGTGTCCGGCGTGATCGCGCGCAGCGCCGAAAGGCCCGCGTAGATGAAGAGCGAGAGTTCGTCGTAGCCGCAGGCCAGCGCGGCCTGGACGCGCCCGCGCCGCACGAGGTCGAAGGCGACGCCGATGCAGGCGGCGCCGGAGGCGCAGGAGAGCGAAAGATTCATGCGGGGGCCGGTGAGCCCGAAGGTGCTGGCGATCCCTTCGCTCGCGGCGCCGAAGAGGTACTCGCTGAGGCTCGCTTCGCCGGCGTCGGTCTCGCCCTGGACGAGCGCGCGTTCGGCCGCCGACATCCCGCCGAAGTTGGTCCCCGCGACCACGGCCGAATTCTTCAGCCCGAACTGCTTCATCAGGCCCGCGGCGACGTCGCCGTCGCTGCCTTCGGGGAGTTCCAGCGCGTCGCGGAAGGCCTCGCTGCACGCGCGCCCCAGCATACGGAAGGCGCGCGGGCGCCCGCCGGGCAGCACCGGGTACCCCTTCACTTCCCCGGCCATCGGATTGCGGAAAGGAGACGCGTCGAAGAGCGAGATATGCGAGAAACTCTGCCGGCCTTCCACGAGCCCCGTCCAGAGCGGGCCCACGCCGTCTCCGTGCGGAGAGACGGCTCCCATCCCGGTGACGAGCACGCGCGGCGTCGGCATGTTCGTAACGTACCTCTTCAATTTACGATTGTCGATTTACGATTTACGATTGGGCCGCCGGTCCTGTGGGGATGGGATTTCGCGCAAAGACGCAAAGACGCCAAGCACGGCACGGCCACATGCAGCCGGTCGAACTCCCTTGGCCCTTGGCGAGTGTTCACGGTTGGCGCGCACTTCTTGCTGCAACATATGGAGGCGCGGACCTTTTTTACGATTTGATAATCCTTCCGGCCTGTCATGCTGAGCGCGGCGGTGTACGCGTCTCAAGAAAGGGAGCCCGCATGAAAACGCGCGTCACGTGGAGTCTGCTGCTGGGGGTGTGGCTGGGGGTCGCGGCATTCGCGGCGGAGGACGGCACCGTCAAGGCGCCCGAGAACCCGCCCATCGAGGGCACGTGGGCGCCGACGTTCGAAGACAACTTCGACGGCGAGGGGCTCGACGCGACCAAGTGGAAGGTCGGGCAGCACTGGGCCGGGATCAACGGCGGCGCGCAGCCCCACGCGGCCAACATGGCCGTCGAAAAGGGCATGCTCGTCTTCACCTGGGACAAGAAGAAGGAACCCTTCACCTTTGGCGACAAGACCACCTCGTACGGCACCGGCGAAGTGACCACGTACAAGCGCTTCCACCAGGCCTTCGGCTACATCGAGACGCGCATGAAGTACGACGTCCAGCGGGGGCTCTGGCCCGCGGTCTGGACGATGCCCGTCCTGCGCGCGACCGACAAACCCAACGATATGAAGTGGGCCTACCTGAAGTTCGATCTCGCCAAGGCCGAAAAGCCCGCCGCCAAGGCGCTGCTGAAACTGAAGGTCAAGGCCGCGCCCGCGAGCTTCTGGTTCGATGTCCACCGCTGCTTCGACGACGCGTGGACGCAGGCGGCGATCACCTGGAAGACCAAGCCGAACTTCGACGCGATCTACCTCGCGCAGGTCAAGACCAAGGCCGCGCCCGGTTCATGGGTGGAAGCCGACGTGACGAGCTTCGTGAACACGCAGATCGCAGGCGACAAGAAGGCCTCCTTCATGGTCGCGGACATGCTCCAGAGCTGCAAGGCGGTCTCGTTCTTCAGTTCGGAAGCCGACGAAGCCGACCGCCCGCGCCTGGTGCTCGACGGCGCCGAGGTGCTCGCGAGCGAGGACGCGGTGGTCTCGGGCGCGAAGCCGGACGAAAACTTCGGCGCCGAGAAGGAACTCCCGATCTTCGACAGCTACGGCTACATCGTCAGCACCTTCGAAAAGGGCATGGAGATCGACATCCTTGAAGTGCTCGGCATCTGGGGCCCCGCCAAGGTCAGCCACGCGCTGCACTGGAACGGCTACGAGAAGCAGCACAAGTCCACCGGCCAGCAGGTGACCGTCGAAGGCGCGGACCTGAATAAATGGACGACCGTGAGCCTGTACTGGGAAGAGGGCAAGGTCGAGTTCTACATCAACGGGAAGATGACCTGGAGCTACGCCAACGAACGCGTCTGCTCCGCGCCGTCCTATCTGCTCCTGAGCGGCCAGACAGGCGGCTGGGACAAAAACGGCGACAATTTCGCCGCAAATCTGGACCCGAATCTGCCCAAGAAGATGTACTTCGACTACGTAAAGATGTGGTCGGGGAAGAAGAAAGAGAGCGCGCCGCTGCCGGAGAAGGAGAAATAGTTGCGTAGTCTGTCCCCGGAATTCCCCAACCCAGGCTGGACATCTTCCGCGCCTGGTATTGTACGGAACGACCGATGTTCATCTTGGGAGGAAGGACTCCGGACGAGACGTGGCGTGGGGAACGTCCACCTCGAACCAAAACGATCTTGGCTCGAAACCCTCAGCCCGTGATCCGAGTCACTCGCGAACGGTACGGCGGCGAAATTTGGTTGCCAAAGATCAACATCAAAGTCATTCAGTCGGTCCAACGCGTCGCGTAATTCTCGTCAAGCAGACTGCTCTTTGAAACTCGAATGTCGTTTGCTTCGCTTCTCGAGAGAACCGCAACCGGCCGTGCTGCAAACGTTGCAGTTCTTTCGTGCCCGCAGAGGAATTCTAGACTTCACAAGCCCCTGAGCCGCTACAGACACCACACCCTGTTACGAAGATTCTGGCCAACTGTCGGGTTTATCCTCTGTTCTGACCTCAGTTTTGATCGAAGCGAAGTTTTCGTACCTCACGGAAGTTTTCGTACCTCACGCTCAAATTTCAATTCCATGAAAAGTCTTTATACAGCCAATAACACGCTGGGCCTTCTCTCTGACCCATGCGTCTGAATCTCCAGTTGCCTTCCGGATAACAGGCCGCACTACATTGACAAAATCATGATTACTAATAATTTCTGCGATACCGCTTAGTGCTGTTTCACGAACGGCAAAATGCTGATGCCGAGTCAGGTCGAGGCAAGTCTTCAACGCGAAATTCACATCCGAATCCCGCCGTGACATATCATAAATTCCAATAACCATATCGACCACATTATCCTTGGAAACAGCAGCTAGGACTTGTTTTCTCGAATACTCTTGTGGAATACAAAACGCCCTAAGGTCGCCAATTGCGTTTTGAGCGGCACCACTTATGAGTGCGGATTTATTTTTTGCTTTTTGGATGAGAACAGGAATAACAGTGTAAAGATCAACTTGGTTTACTCTCGCAAGTTCTCCAAGGCTCGTTACAGCCATTTCTTGAATGTGTTCGTCTTTGTTTTCTGCAAATTGTAAACAAGTGTTTTGAACCCATTTCCAGTCAGAGTTGCCAATTGCGGAATAAAACAATGCTCGACCGATCCTCTGAGGATCGCCTGATTGTAGCTCTGCCAAAGCCCATTGCCTTGAATAGTTATCTCCTGGCCCGACTTCATAACAATTTTTTTCTACACTCATCTTTGAATTCCGGTGACAGACTACCGAACTTTTTCGCCGTTTGTTCCCGCCAACGCTACCACACAATCGTCGGATTCCCGCGGTACGATGCGGGCGCTCTGCGCGCGGGCGCTCCGGCTTCGAAGGGATCCTGGCGGTAGACCACCACGGCGTCGTTGAGGTAGCGGGCGCGGAAGTCGTCTTCGCGCCACCAGGTCGTGCCCACCAGCGGGTCGGCCACCTGCACGCCGCGGGCGGGGTCGATGGCGGTCACCACCACGGCGTGGTTGACGAACGAATCTAAGCGCACCGAACAGAGCACCGGCTTGCGCACGCGCTGCAGCGTCGCCCAGTCGGACTCGAGAATCTTCACCTTCCAGCCGGCGGGGACGGCGAACTCGCGCACGCCCACGGCCATGCCGAGCACCGTCGCTCCGCCCCAGCGCCGCGTGAGCACGCGCGGGACGAGCTGCGCTTCGGTCGCATTCGGGTCGATGCCGGTCTTGCGGAGCAGCGTCGCGCAGGCCGAGGCGCCGCAGGTGTAGCCGGTGCTTTGCAGCACCACGCCGTCGCCGGTCACGCGCGCGTCGGGCCGGCCATCGCCGTCGCGCCGGTCCAGCGGAACGTCGCGCACCCAGGTCTTCCAGCCGTAGCTGCCCAGCAGCGAGTAACTGCAGACGCCCAGCACCAGCATCGCGAGGACGCTCATCAGTTTGGCCTGGCGCTGCCAGTCCGGACGGGCGCGACCGGCCCGAGCGCGCTCACGCGCCTGCCCGATGGAAAGGCAGAAGAGAAAGACCGCCGGCGGCGCGTACCAGCTCTGCTGAAGCATCACGACCAACCGGTCGATCAAGAACTCCGGCAGCCACGCGGGATGAAAGGTGATCGTGATGCCGAGGACCAGCAGGAGGCAGACGGCGGCGGCGGCGAAGGTGGCGCGGTGCTTCGGCAACCGTCCGACACGGAGGCCCAGCGGCACGGAAAGACACGTGCACGTCAGCACGGCCAGGAACAAGCCGAGTTGGGCGCTCATCATTGGACGTATTCCCTAATATCCTATATACATGAACCATGCCCCAGCCTTTCGGTAGCCTAAGTTTACACCTTTCCACGGCCCAAAGCTGGCGCGGCGGAGAAAACCAGATCTTGTTGTTGTGCAAAGGACTTACATCGAAGGGCCAGCGCGTGCTCATTGCCGCACCCAAAGGGGCCCCACTGCACGAACGTGCACAGGAGGCCGGCCTGCCGACGCACGAACTGCGCCTGCGCGAGGTCGATCCCGCCGGAACCCTGCGGCTCGCCCGGTTGCTGCGCAAGATCCGCCCGGACGTGCTGCACCTTCACGACGGCCACGCGGTGCTGCCCGGCCAGCTCGCGGCGCGGGTGATATCGCCCAAAAAATTGAGCGTCTTCGCGCACCGCCGCACGGTCTTCAAGATTCGCGGCCGCTGGAAGTACGGGGGACGGATCGACAAGGTCATCGCGATCAGCGAGGCCGTCCGGGGCGAGGTCCTCGCGGCGGGCATCCCGGCGGAACGCTGCGCGGTGGTCTACAGCGGGCTGGAATTTCCCGACGATCTGCCGCGGGAAAGTCCCGAGGTCCAGGCCCTGCGCGCGGAAATGAAACTCACGCCGGTAAGCATCTTATTCGCGCATGCGGCAGCACTTACAAGCGAGAAACGGCACGCGGACATGATCGCGGCGGTCGAAAAGCTGCACCACGAGCAGGTGAAGGCCGGCCGGGGTCCCAGCGTCCATCTCGCAATCGCCGGAACCGGGGAGTTGGAGGCCGACCTGAAAGCGCGGACCAAGCAGAAGGGCG
>JAHCJK010000128.1 GCA_026184295.1 Planctomycetota bacterium | reverse complement strand
GCCGCTTCGTCGGGCGCGTGATGGGCACCAGCACCAACCACGTGGCGCTGTACCTGACGACGATCTACCGCGCCGGCCAGGTGCTCCAGCGGCCCGACCTGAGCGCCTACGTCCTGCCCATCGCGCGCGCCCTCGCCGCCGACGTCCATCCCGACGGCTACTGGGACGAACACAGCGACCTGCTCCGCACGGCCGGGCCGACGCCGAGCTACAACTACCTGACGCATTGCGGCATGGGCCTGATGGCCGAATGGACCGGCGAAGCCGTCTTCCGGGCCGCCGTCGAACGGAGCACGCGCTTTCACGGGAACTTCTGCTACCCCGACGCGAGTTTCTGCGACCTGATCGACGAACGCGTCCGCTACAGCGGCGACCCGCGCATCTGGGGGCTCTTCGCCTTCTCCCATTCGCCCGAAGGCCGCGGCACGGCGCTGGCCCATATGCGCGGCTGGCTGCCCACGCGCCACAGCGTCGAAGACGTCGCCCCCGAGGCGCTGGCCCGCATGTGCGAGAACCACTTCTACTGGCACGGCGGCGAGATTGCGCCCGCGCCCTTCGAGCGCTGGGACCACCGCGCGCGCCTGACGCTGCCCGCGGGCATCTTCCGCAAGGGCGAATGGTGCGTCGCGCTTTCGGCGATGAAGGCCACCAACCCCGAAGACCCCATCTACCGCCAGAACGCGTTCGCGCTCGACCGCCAGAAACTCTTCAGCGTCTGGCACGAAAAGACCGGCCTGATCCTGGACGGCTCGCATTCCAAGAATCAGCCGGAGTATTCCACCTTCTGGGCCGCTTCGACGCAGAAGAACGAGGCCAGCCCCAACGCCGCGAACGCCGACTACTATCCCATGGGCGGCGCCGTGGGCGAGAACGACGCCGAATGGGTCGTGCAGGCCGAGTACAAGTCCTTCGCCGCGCGCGCCACGCTCCGCCCGATCACCGAGTCCGCGCTGCAGATCGACCTGTGGGCCGACCACGCCGCCTGCAACTGTCCCATCGAGGCCGCCTTCACGCTCAAGCCGCGCGAACCGCTCCTGAGCGGGCTCTCGGGCAAGTCGATCCACCTCGAAGAGACCGCGGCCTCCGCGACCGGCAAGGAACTCGGCGGCGGCTTCCAGACCGGCACGATCGTGCTCAAGGGGCCCGACGAGATGCGCGTGCAGTGGCCGGTCGAACCGTACAACAGCTACGCCGCCGACCACAAATCCAACCCCGCCGCCCGCCAGGTACGCGTCTCCGTCCGCCTGACGCCCCAGCACCCGCGCGCGACGTTCATGCTCACCATCGCGAAGTAGGCCACCGCGACCTGCGCCCCTGGAGAGGGCCCTGCCCTTCCCGGGGCATCATCTTATAAACTCAATTCAATCAACGTGCGCACTTGTGCATAATGCCTGTATGTGGTTTCTTGCTCTTACAGATTATCGGACGTTGCGGAGGGCCTATGAACGCACACGATACCGAGCGCAGTCCCGTGCCCGATTTGCTTTTTGAAGACGAATGTGAGGAGCGCGTGGCCGCCCTGGGCGCGCTGCGCGACGACCCCGGATCCCTTGACGCCGCGCAGCCGCTCGACCGCCTGACCGTCTTTCTCACCTACGCATGCAATTTGGACTGCCCTTACTGCAAGACGATCGCGCGCTCGCCCGAGGAGTTGGCACAGCGGCCGGAAAAGAAAATCACGTACACGCTCGCGGCCTTCCGCTCGTTCCTGGATGCGCACGCCGGCACGCCGATCCGGCATCTGCACTACACCGGAGGCGAGGCGGCCTTGGTGCCTGACCTTCCGGACATGATCGCGTACGCGCGGGAGCGCGGCGTTGCCCGCCAGAGCATCACCACCAACGGCACGCGGCCTCCGGAGACCTACTTGCGCCTGATCGAAGCGGGCCTGGACGAAGTGCGCGTCTCGATCGATGCCGCCGACACCGCGCTGGGCGCGGAGCTCACGCGGCGGGCCGGCGCGTGGGACGCCTCCGTCGCCGCGATCCGCACGCTCGCCGGGGCCCGGGCAGGCGGCGCGCGCTTCTTCCTGATCCTGAACACGGTGATCGGCGCGGCCAATCGCGACCGGCTGCCCGAAATCCTCGCCTTCCTGCTCGGCCTCGGTCCGGACGATATCAAATTGATCACGAACGTGGACGAGCGCCTCGCGGAGACCGGCGGCCCCCGCACGGACGGCCTCCGGCGGGCCTGCGCAGCATTGCTGGCCCCCTACCCCGCCGGACGCTTTCCACTCCTGCGCCGGAAGCTGGAGACCGTCTTCGCGGGCGGCTGCATCGGCCTGGACGGCCCGCGCCAGCGCGGCGACTTCCGCTGCTACGTCCCGCTGACCGAACGGACCGTCGATGGGCGCTACTACTATCCGTGCTCGGTCTACCTGCGCGAAGGCGGCGCGCCGATGGGGCGCGTGGACGAGCCTCCCGGCGAACAGCGGCGCCGGACCGCGGCCTTCGTATCGCGCGCCGACTGCCTGGACGACCCGATCTGCCGCCGCTACTGCCTGCATTGCACCCGCGAGTACAACTTGCGCGCCAACGCCGCGCGCAGCCGCGCAAGCTGAAGGTGTCGGCCATGGACGATCTGCTGCGTATGGACGCGCGCGTGCCGGCCCGCGTCCTCGCGCGCTTCCGGCGAAGGGTGGCGAACGACCTGACCCGGGCGCGCGCGAGCGTGGACCGCGCGGGCGCCGCTTCGGGCGCGCCTTTCCTGATCGTCACGCCGCTGGGCCTGCCGCACGCCGGGGCGCTGGCGGGTGGCCTCGCGGCCGCCGAAGTCGGCGTGCGCGCCCGCGGAACCTTGGCTGATTGGCCGCGCCTGTGCACCCCGCTGTACGTGCGCGAATGTGACGCCGTCCGGCTATTTAAGGCCTGGGTCTTCGAAGCGCTCTGGCGCAAGCTCTTCCCGCGTTCGCGCGCGGAAGTCTGGTGGCTGGACGGCATGGCCGGCTTCCGAAGGCTGGCGGGCTTCAAGCGCCGGCTGCGCGAAGGGCTCGCGCCTTCGCGCAGTTTGCGGGTGGTCGCACATGGGCAGGATTTTCACGCGCGCCTTCACGCGCTGCATCTGCCCGACGAAGCCGATCTGCCGCGCGACGCGGCCTGGATCGCGGCGCACGAACGTCGTCCCGCTACTTCGCGTCCACCTCGCGCAGGCGTTCGGGCGTGAGGACGATGCGCTCGCGCGCGAGCGTTTCCCACGACCAGTGCGCGACCAGGTCGCGCGCGGAGGCCGGGCCCGGGGCGTTCAAGCCCGACCAGCGCGCGAGCACGCCGACGATCCGTTCGGCGGAGACGCCGGCCGCGCGGAAGCTGTGCAGGCGCGCGTCGCCGTGGCGTTTGGCCAGGCGCTTGCCGTCGGGGCCGACGACCAGCGGCGCGTGGCCGTACGCGGGAAGTTCGGCGCCCAGCGCGCGGTAGAGCAGGATCTGGCGCGCGGTGCTGGGGATCAGGTCGTCGCCGCGCACGACTTCCGTCACGCCCATCGCGATATCGTCAGCCACGACCGCGAGCTGGTACGCGGGGACGTCGGGCTCCTTCGCGACCACAAAATCCCCGACGCTCGCGTGGACGTCGATGCGCTGAACCCCGAAGCAGCGGTCCTCGAAGACGACCTCGCCGGGTTCGGTGCGCAGCCGCCAGCAGGGCTTCTTGCCCGGCGCGGCGGCCCGGCAGGCTTCTTCGTAGGACGCGAAGCGGTCGCGGCAGGTCCCGGGGTAGCGCGGTTCGTTTTCGGCGGCGTCGCCTTCGTGCGGAGCCGACTGGGCGGCGGCGATATCGGCGCGTGTGCAGACGCACGGGTAGATCAGGTTCTTCGCGCGAAGCTGTTCGTGGACCGCGCGGTAGTACGCCCCGCGCTGGCTCTGCACGTACGGCGCGTGCGGGCTCGCCCCGTGCACCGACGCGCCGTGCGCCGCCTCGTCCGGCCAGGCGGGGCCTTCGTCCCAGTCGAGTCCCAGCCAGAGGAGGTCGTCGAGCATCTGCTCGGTAACGCCGGGGCGCGCGCGCGTCTCGAGGTCCTCGATGCGCAGGATCATTTTGCCGCCCTGGGCGCGCGCCGAGAGCCAGGCCCAGAGAAACGTGCGCGCGTTGCCGAGATGCAGGACGCCGGTGGGCGACGGCGCGAGCCGCGCGATCACCGGCGGGCGCGCCGGAGCGCTCACGGCCGCGCCCGTTCCCGGACTTTCGACCAGAGCGACGGGGTAGTCTCGACGAAGCCGTCGCCTTCCAGATGCATCACCGCCGCGCTTTCGTAGATGTTGAAGGCCGCGAAGCCGTCCTGCCCGGCGCGATCGATCAGTTCGAAGCCGTAGGCCTTCCAGGCCGCGTCGTCGGCGCTGTGCATCGGCACGGTCATGATCGGTTCGGCGCCGTGGTCGCGGCAGAGGCGGATGCATTCGGCGTAGTACGGTTCGCGGAAGGCGAAGGAGTTCATCGAGCCGCCGTCGAGCAGGCGTTCGGCCAGCCAGGCGCGCCAGTCGAAGTGCATGTGATGCAGCGCTTCCTTTTCGGGCGGGCGATCAAAGAGGTCGTGCAGGTGCGCGAGCATGCGGCCGCCGCGCGCCCGAACCGCCCCGGAGACTTCACGCAGCATCTGGGTGAAGAATTCGCCGCGCAGCCGCCGCCACGCGCCTCGGTCGAACGGCTGCGTGGCCGGGTCCACGCCGTGCCGCGCGCGGAAGGCCTGCAGCACCGGCGCGTTGAAGCCGTAGTTTTCCCAGTCGAGCGACTCGGTGTGGCTGGTGACGCGCAGGTCCACGCCCACGCAACCCAGAGCCAAGGCGTGTTCCGCTCGGCCGCGGACGAAGGCGCGAACCTCCGGGCAGGCCGGTTCGAGCAGCCCGGCCAGGTGTGCGTTGCGCCCGCGCGCGAAGCCGATCCAGCCGGTCTTGCCGGCCTCGATGCGCGTGCGCCCGCCGGACCATTCCATCGTCCAGCCGCGCCCCGGCACGGGCGTGCCGTACGCGGCGTCGAAGGCGATGCCGCGGGTCTTCCAGTCCGGCGTCTGTCCGTGGCGGCGCACCGGGCCCAGGCCAAAGGTGAACGGCACCGCGCCGGCGGCGTCTTCCAGTTCCGCGATGCCCGCGAGCGTGTTCGCGAGCGCGCTTTCGCCCTGGACCGACAGCGCCACGTAGGGCGCGTCGAGGTCCAGCCCGCCGAATTCGACGAAGGCGCAGTCGGCGGCCTCGGCGAAGCGTTCTTCCGGCGCGGGCGCGAAGAGCGGCGTGCGGCGCGCGCGCACGCCGTTGACCACGGTCTGCGGGCCTTCGTAGCGCCGGTAGGTCCGGTTGTCTTCCGAGATCCAGAGTTCCCAGGCGCCGGGGGCGGCGGCGTTTTCGTGCCAGAGCCGGATCGTGCGTAGCGGCCCGCCGCGCGGCTGGTGGCGCAGCTTCGGGTGCAGTTCCGAGCGGCATTCCGCGTGATCGCGCACCCAGTGGAAGCCCGCGCCAACGCCGCCGACGTGCGGAATGCCCGGGACACCGGGCTGTTCGGACGGCAGGTATGAGCCCCACGGCGGACCGATGGCCAGATCGAAGGCCTTCAGGACGCTGAAGACCCGCAGGCCCAGCTTGCGCGCCTCGTCGCAGACGACTTCAAGCGGTTCGGGGACGAGTTCGAAAAAGTAGGAGGCCGGGGCGAGCGCGTCGATCCAGGTGCCGGGCGCGTAATACCCTTCGGCCTTGCCGCCGTTGTCGATCCAGTGGATCGCCGCGATGCCCTGGCGGGCGTGCCAGCGGACGAACTCGCGCAGGCGCGACTCGTCCCACCGGCCTTTGGCGAACCAAAGGTCGTCGTTGAAATCGACGGTGACGTGGAATTCCATAGGCATGCCCGTGGAACTTCGGGCGGAGGCTATTCCTTCGGCAATTCCTTGCTGCCGATGACGGTCAGGTTCGCGCCGACCTGCACGGAGACCGTCTTCCCGTCGATCTCGACGGCGGTCTTGCCGCTCAGGTACCAGCCGAACGAGCCGGTGGAGAACTCCTTCACTTCCGCCATCATGGGAATGCCGTTCACTTCAACCTTGATCGCTTTGGCCTTCTCGCGAAATTCCGCGCGGCTGACAGAACACGTGGTCTTGGCCATGGGATTCTCCGGATCGGGTTTTCAGGTGCGGCAGGCGTGCGCCTAGAGCTTGTTCATGATCTCGGTCTCGCGCTTTTCCAGCGCGATGCTGTCCAGCGTCCACTTGATCAGGTCCTTCGCGGCGGCCTCGTGCAGGCCGAATTCCTTGGCGACCTGAGCGAGCTTCTGTTCCTCGTTGGGATGCAGGCCGTCGCTGAGCGCGATCTCGATGCAGGCGCGGTAGAGGGTGCGGCGCATGCCGGGGCTGGTGATGGGCTTGAGCAGTTCGGGGAGCGGCGTCGGCTTGGCCAGTTCGGCCTCGACGGCCTTCGCCACGTCCGGATCGTCGGGCGAAAGCCCCGTGCCGGCGATGACGTTGAAGAGTTCGCTGCGCTCTTCGGACGTGATCTTGTGGTCGGCCGCGACGAGGTGCGCGAGCACGCGGCAGAACTGGACGACCTCTTCCCGAACGAACGGCCCGATGGCTTCGGACATGGCTGGCGTTCTCCTCGTCGCTGAAAGGCGCGTCCCGCCGCATTGAATCCTGGGTAACGCCGGAAGTATAGGCCCGGCCCCGGGATGTTCAACCGACATGTGCCCTGCGGGCGGAAAAAAGGCCCCGTCCTGATAGATTGGTCCCGAACCCCGTAAGTACAAGGCCCCGGAGGGCGATCCGCATGGAAAAGAACGAGACCCCGCCCGCACCGTCGAGCCCGCTGCGCCGCTGGATGGCCTGGATCATGGCCGGCGTGCTGGTCGCCTCCATCGCCGCGTGGTACGCCGCGCGCGAACGCCTGCCGTCCGAGATCCGCATCGCCACCGGCGCCAAGGGCGGGCTCTATTACCGTTTCGGCGAAGTGCTCGGCGCGTACCTCGAAAAGTCCACCGGGCGCAAGGTCCGCCTGGTCGAGACCAAGGGCAGCCTGGAAAACCACGACCTGCTGGCCCGGCACGAGGCCGACCTGGCCGTGATGCAGTCGGGCTCCACGTCCATGGAAGACGTGGCCGTCCTCGCCCCGCTCTACCGCGAACCCGTCGTCGTGATCGTGCGCGCGGGCGCCGCGAACCGCCCGGCCGGCGTGGACGCGCTGCGCGGGCGCAAGATCGTCCTGGGCGCCCAGGGTTCGGGCATGCGCGAAAGCGCGCGCGCCGTCCTGGAACACTACCGCGTCGCCGCCGAGGACCTGCGGGAGACCGAGCGCTACTTCATGGACCTGAAGGCCGACGCGCAGCTCGAAGGCGCCGTCGTCACCACGGGGCTCGAAAATCCCGACCTGCGCGAACTGCTCGCCGGCGGCGGCTACGAGATCCTGCCCATCGAGGACGCCGAGGCGATCTCGCTGCACAACCCCTTCCTGATCCCGTCGAAGATTCCGCGCGGTTTCTTCTGCGCCAATCCGCCCGTGCCGGCCGTGGACACGCCCACGGTGGCCTCCACGGCGATGCTCACCTGCTCCACCGGGGCCGGCAACCTGCTCGTGGAACGGACCATGGCCGCCTACTTCGAGAACCCCATGGTCTGGAAGCTGCCCTCGGTGCTCTCGCGCAAGGATGCCCAGGACTGGCCCGAGATGACGATGCACCCGGCCGCGCGCGCGTACCACGACCCCTACGCCGGCATCGGCCTGCTGGCGAACTTCATGGAATCGATCGCGGCGATCAAGGAACTGCTCTTCGCGCTCGGCGCCGGCCTGTACCTCGCCTGGGACCGCTACCGCAAGATGCAGGAGCGCGCCAAGCAGGCCGAGTTCACGCGGCAGAAGGAACATCTCGACGACCTGCTCAACGAGACCGTCAAGATCGAGAAGGCGCAGATGGACACCGAGGACCCGAAGAAGCTGAAGGAGTTCCTCGACGAAGTCACCCGCATCAAGTTGCGCGCGCTCGACGAACTGACCCACGAAGACCTGCGCGGCGACCAGTTCTTCGCCATCTTCCTGGCCCAGTGCGCGAACCTGATCCGCAAGATTCAGTCGAAGCTCTTCCTCCTCGCCAGCCAGGACGCGAAGCGCGGGCACCCGACGGACTAGGGCCGGCGGAGTGTGTCCCGCCGAAACAGGCCGGCGCGCGCCCGCGCGCCCCCCGCCGAGACGCCTCAGGCGTATACCTCGTTGAAGAACAAGCACTTAAAGGCGCGTTAGGAGTTCTTTCGTCCTTCGTTGGCGGCCTGGCATCCTGCTTGCAACATTCGATAAGACTAGGGCTTACACGTGTCGTTTGGGGACAGTTTTCGCGCCGTGGTTGGCCCGCGTTTGCATTGACAGGAAATGGTCGGAGCGTATAGTCAGAGCGCTCAACCGTGAACGAAGCATCGGACGGTGTACGTCGGCCTCAGGCCGTACGCACATGCGTCAGGACCCCGCACCCGAGAGAGCAGATAGATGAGCGCCGTTGGCGACCAGGTCCGTAAGTTCCTCGACGAAAGCGTGTACCAGTCGGTCATCTGGAAGTCGGTCTTCCGCCACGGCTTCCCCGATACCGACCGCAACCGCACGCTCGTCGTTCTCTCCAACCTTTTCCTGCACCTGCATCCGGCCAAGCTGAAGGGCCATGCGGTTCGCATGCGCTACACCTGGTGCATGGGCGGGCTCTCCTTCTTCATGTTCCTGATTCTCACGATCTCGGGCGTCTTCCTGATGTTCTACTACCGCCCGACGCCGGAGTACGCGTACCAGGACATCGTGGCCCTGCGCGAAGACGTGCCGCTCGGCATGTTCATGCGCAACGTCCACCGCTGGGGCGCGCACAGCATGGTGCTGATCGTGTGGCTGCATATGCTGCGCGTCTTCATGACGGGCAGTTACAAGGCGCCGCGCGAGTTCAACTGGGCGATCGGCGTGATCCTGCTCAAGCTGACCCTGCTGCTCTCGTTCACCGGCTACCTGCTGCCGTGGGACCAACTGGCGATCTGGGCCATCACGGTCGGCACGAACATGGCCCGCGCGACGCCGTTCCTGGGGCACGAAGGCCCGGGTGCCTCGCTGATCGGCTACGACGACTTCAAGGTCGTGCATTCCAAGAGCGACATCCGCTTCGCGCTGCTGGGCGGTTCGATCGTTGGACCGAGCGCGCTGCTGCGGTTTTACGTGCTGCACTGCGTCTTCCTGCCGCTGGTCGCGGGCTTCCTGATGGCGGTGCATTTCTGGCGCATTCGTAAAGACGGGTTCAGCGCACCCCTGTAGGCACGGGTAGGCTTAGGGATACCAAGATGATTCTCGCTTCCGGCGCGATCGGCACGGGCCCCGAGTACATGCAGCCCTTCTTCAATTTCGTGAATTTCATCTGCCGCCCGGAGATTCTCTTCACGGGTTCGGTGGCCGCGTTCTTCGGGGCGCTGAAGTTCCGCAAGATTCTGGTCAAGCCGCCGGTCGCGATCGCGATGACCGTCGGGCTGATCGCCTTCATCCTCATCAGCCTGCTCAGCCCGCAGTTCTACAACGAAGCGCGCAAGCCCGACAACGCGCCCATCTTCATCATGGTCTTCCTGACCGGCCTGGTGCTCTGGGCCGCCTTCTACCAGGCCGTGAACAACGACGAACGCTTCCGCCAGGGCCTGCGCAGCGACGAACACGAGGCCGCCGAGGAAAAGCTCCACGTCTGGCCCTACCTGATTTACATCGAAGCCATCGTCGCGGCCTTCGTCCTCGCGCTGCTCTTCGCCTGGTCGATCGGCCTCGAAGCCCCGCTCGAACAGTTCGCGAACCCGGCCAAGAGCCCCAACCCCGCCAAGGCGCCGTGGTACTTCCTAGGTCTTCAGGAAATGCTGGTGTACTACGATCCCTGGATCGCGGGCGTCGTGCTGCCGGGCATGATCCTTTCCGGCCTGATCGTGCTGCCGTACTGCGACCCGAACCCCAAGGGCGTCGGGTACTACACCTTCGAACAGCGCCGCCTCGCGATCACCGTCTTCCTCTTCGGCTTCCTGATCCTGTGGGTGCTGCTGATCTTCGTCGGCACGTTCCTGCGCGGCCCGAACTGGAACTTCTTCGGCCTCTACGAGCCCTGGGACGCGCACAAGCTGCTCTCCCTGAACAACATCAACCTCTCCGAATACTTCTGGTCCGACCTGCTCCACAAGGCCCCGCCGCAGGAATGGTGGCGCCGCGAATGGCCGGGCTTCGCCCTGATCTTCGCGTACTTCACCATCCTCCCGGCCGCCGGCACGGTGCTCTTCAAGCGCTTCTACCAGAAGCTCGGCTTCGTCCGGTACTCGATGGTGGTCATGCACCTGCTGGTGATGTTCAGCCTGCCGATCAAGATGTACCTGCGGTGGAGCATCAACCTGAAGTACATTGTCTTCATCCCGGACTACTTCTTTAACATCTAGGCCGGGATTCCAGGCCGCGGTTCACGAGCCCGTTCGGCGGGCCCCAAGGCGCTTGGAAGTCCCGCACGAGAACCAAGCCGCCATGTCGTACACGCCTCCCCCTCCCGGCAGCACCGAAGTGGGCAAGCCCACGCCCGACGACGTGCCCAAGCAGGACGCGCACATCCGCGACCTGCCCCCGGAAGTCCGACGCAGCTTCCTGCTTTCGATGGTCTTCTTTCCGTCGGCGGTCGGCGCCGGCATCTGCCTGGTGCTCTTCATCGGCTGGTGGACGCTGCGCGAGCCGAAAAAGGCCCCGCAGTACGCGCTGGAACTGCGCGACGGCATCTCCAATGGAACCAAGCGCACGCGGTGGCAGGTGGCGCGCGAGATCGCCGAGCATATCCACGACAAGGACGTGCAGGACCCCGCGGTGCTTTCCGCGCTGCTCGACATCGTCGAAAAGCCGGACCTGGACGAGGAAGTGGAAGTCTGGTCGCCCAGCGACATGATCCGCAAGGCCGAGGAACGCCGCGTGCGCCTGCGCTGGTGGGCCGCGTACTTCGCCGGGCACCTGGGCGGCGTGCTGAAAGACCCCGAAGGGCGCACCGCGAAGGTACTCACCAAGGCGCTGGACGAGCAGAGCAACGACGACCCGCAGACCGCCGCCGGCCTGCGCACCTACGCCGCCGAAGGCCTGGCGCTCCTGAAGGATTTGAACACCGCCGACGCGCTTGCGCAGCGCCTTACGGCCGATTCCGACGCGGGGGTGCGCGCGACGGCCGCGTACGCGCTGGGCGCGCTGGGGTTCCACCACTTTACGTCCGGCGCCGTGCAGGGCGCGCCGCCGGCCAAGCTCGCGGCGATTCAGGAGGCCCTGCGCGAGGCGTTCCTGAAGGACAACGACATCGACGTGACCTACAACGCCGCCATCGCGCTCGCGCGCATCCACGACGACACCGGCCGCAAGACGCTGGACAAACTCGCCGAAAACCCCGACCCGCTCCTGCAGGGCCAGGCCCGCAAGGCGCTCGCGATTCTCGACGGCAAAAAGTAGCCGCGGTCGCCGGAAGCATCCGGACGGCGACCCCGTTCCATTCGATCGAAGGATGCGGCCGTTCAGGCCGCGGCGGGCGGGAACCACACGTACAGCATCAGGTACACGAGCACCCCGGTGACGGCGACGTAGAGCCACAGGGGCATCGTCCAGCGCGCGATGCGGCGGTGCTTTTCATGGTCGCCCTTGTAGGCGTGCCAGAGCGTCTTGACGATCATCGGCAGCGTCACGGCGGCCAGGATCACGTGCGGAATCAGGATGAAGAAGTACAGGTAGCGCACGAAGCCTTCGTGCGTGAAGCGCGTCGTGTTCGCGCCGATGCTGACGTGGTACACGACGTAGCTGGCGAGAAAGACGGCCGAGGCCAGCGTGGCCACGATCATGCAGGCCTTGTGCGCGCCCACCTGCTTGCGCTTGATCAGAATCCAGCCGGCGACGAGCAGCACGGAGACGCACGCGTTCAGACTTCCGTGGAAGAGCGGCTGCTTTTCGAGAATCTCGGGGGGGATCAACGCGCGGCCTCTTTGATGAGTTTGTCCAGGTCTTCGCGGAGCTTGTTCAGCGCGTCCACGTCGGTGCCGTTGTAGTACCCGCGCACGCGGCCGTTCTGGTCCACGAGCACGAAATGGGTGCTGTGCACGATCGCGCGGTCCTGGCCCTCGACGGCGCTGAGCTTCAGGCCCTGGGAGGCCAGGGTCTGGATCTTGACCCGGTCGCCGGTCAGGAAGAGCCACTTTTCCGGATGCGCGGAGAACTTGTCGGCGTAGTCCCGCAGGACCTCGGGCGTGTCGTATTCCGGGTCGAGCGTGAAGGAGACCAGGCGCACGTCCTGGACCTTGCGCTTGATCGTCTTCTGCAGGTCGTTCATCTGGTACGACATCATCGGGCAGGGCCCGCCGCAGCGCGTGAAGATGAAATCGGCGACCCAGAGGCGGCCCTTCAGGTCGTCGCGCGAGATCGGGACGCCGCTGCGTTCGACGAAGGTGAAGTCGGGCACCTCGCCCAGCACCGGCAGCGCCGGGCCGGCCGCGGACTGGCTCTTGAGGTACCGGCCGATCAGGCCGGTGAGAAAGAGCAGCACCGGCACGGAGACGAGCAGGAAGGGAATCGCGCGCGCAAGCCCGGACCGTTCGGTCCCGGAGGCCGGCGCGGCCGCGGCGGGCGTGGTGCTCATTGCAGGTCTCCTTGCACGCGGCGGACGGAGACCGCCTGCGCGCACACGAACATCAGCAGCGCGAACGCCGCCGTGACGCCGAGCGAGACCGGCAGTTCCGGAATCCCCGGCAGGGCGCGTTCGCCCGCAGGATACAGGGCGTGGCGCAGCAGCGCCACTCCGTAGGTCATCGGGTTCAGCGCCACGATCCAGGCCAGCCACGCGGGCGTCTCGGCCGTGACGGGAAAGAAGGCCCCCGAGAGCAGCCACATGGGAAAGAGGAAGACGCTCATCACGGCGTGAAAGCCCTGCGTCGATTCCGATTTCCACGCGATCAGAAAGCCCAGGCCCACCAGCGAGAAGGCGATCAGCGCCATCGCGCCCGTCAGCCAGGCCGCGCGCAGCGGATCGAAGGCCAGCCCGCGCTGCGTCAGAAACGCGAGCACCATGAAGAGCACGCCCTGGAGTACCGCCAGCACGGTGCCGCCGAGCAGTTTGCCCAGCACCAGCCCCGCGCGCGGCACCGGCGCGACCAGCACCGACTGCAAAAAGCCCTCGCGGCGGTCCTCGATGATCGAGATCGTCGAGAAGATCGCGGTGAAAAGGAGGATCATCGCCAGCACGCCCGGCACGAAGTACTCCATGTAGCTCGCGCCGCCCGAACTGGCCTTGTCGAACGAGCCGCGCAGCCCCATCCCGAAGAGCACCCAGAAAATGAGCGGCTGCGCGAACGCGCCGATCACGCGGTTGCGCTGGCGGAAGAAGCGCACGAGTTCGCGCTGCGTCAGGCTGTACACGGCCAGCATCATCGTTCGTTCGCTTCCCTAGTGCTTGCCCTGCTTCGCCGGCGGCTCCGTCCCCCGCTCCGCCCCTTCCCAGAAGCGGTGCCCGGTCAAATGGACGAAGACGTCTTCCAGCGTCGGCTTGCTCACCGCCACCGACTCGATCTCGCCCGGAAAGGCCTCGACCACGCGCGCCACGAAGCTGTGCCCGTCTTCCTGCTCGACGCGGATCGCGTCGTCCACCACAGCGGGCTCGACGCCCAGCTTTTCCTTCAGCTTCGCGGCAAAGGCGGAGTTTTCGCGCGTCTTGATCGTTACGACGTGCCCGCCGATGCGCGCCTTCAAGGCCTCCGGCGTGTCCAGCGCCACCAGCTTCCCCGCGCGCATCACGCCCAGGCGCGAACACTGCTCGGCCTCTTCCATCAAATGCGTGGTGAGCAGGCTCGTCACGCCGTCCTTGCGGCTCAGTTCCTTCAGGTACTGCATCAGGTCGCGGCGCGCGCCGGGGTCCAGCCCCGTGGAGGGCTCGTCCAGCAGCAGCAGCTTCGGGCGGTGCAGCAGGCCTTTGGCCAGTTCGACGCGGCGGCGCTGCCCGCCGGACATCTTCTCGGTATAGTCGTGCGCGCGGTCGCTTAGTCCCACCCGCGCGAGCATCTCCTCGATGCGCTTCGAAAGCTCCGCGCCGCCCAGCCCGTACAGATGGCCCTGGTGGCGCAGGTTCTCGGCCGCGGTCAGCTTCTTGTCCAGGCTCGGCGCCTGAAAGACCACTCCGATGGCCCGGCGGACCTCGTTCAGTTCCGCGCGCAGGTCGTGCCCGAAGATCCGCGCCGTCCCCTGCTGCGGCGGGATGAGCGTGCTCAGGATGCGAAAGAGCGTCGTCTTGCCGCTGCCGTTCGGCCCCAGCAGCCCGAAGATCTCGCCCGGTTCGGCCGAAAAGGAGACGCCGTCCAGCGCCACGCGTTCCCCGTAGCGGAAGGAGAGGCCGTCCACGCCGACGGCGGCGGTTGTTTGTGCCGAAGCGACCAAAGGCTTACTCGTCTCCCCAGTACCAGACGGTCACGATCGCCGTGCCCTGGTCCTCGGACTGCGAGATCGAGATCAGGTTCTTGCGGCCGACGCCGCCGGCGAATTCCGCGACTTCCCCGAACATCTGTTCCCACGACGTAAACGACCCGGCGCGAAAATACCGGTAGCAGACGCGCATGCGATTTCTCCTACGGCCCGCCCTTGTCCAGCATCATCAGCGCCAGCAGCAGCGGGAGATAAAGGACCGACCCCAGGAAGAGCCGCCGCGCGGCCGCGTCGCTCCGCTGGCGCGCGAAGAGCACCGAGAGCGCCAGCAGTCCGGCCGAAAGCGCCAGCGCGCCGCCGGCGTAGACCCAGCCCGTCAGCCCGAAGAGCGTCGGCATCCAGCAGATCAGCAGCAGGCCCGCCGCGTACAGCGCCGCGCGCAGCCCCGTGCTGCGCCCGTCGGGTTCGACGACCGGCAGCATTTTAAAGCCGCCGCGCGCGTAGTCTTCGCGGTATAGCCACGCGATGGCGAAGAAGTGCGGCATCTGCCAGAGAAAGACGATGGCGAAGAGCGTCCCCGCCGCGCCGTCGAGCTTGCCGGCGGCGGCCCAGCCCATCAGCGGCGGCAGCGCGCCGGGAAAGGCTCCGATGAGCGTGTTCAGCGGCGTGCGGCGTTTGAGCGGCGTATAGAGGAAGACGTACAGAATCAGCGAAAGCGCCGCGAGGCCCGCGGCCACGCGCGTCGCGAAAACCGCGAGCACCAAGGTCCCGCCCAGCGCGCAGGCCACCGCCAGCGCCACGGCGGCGAAGACCGTCCAGCGCCCGCGCGCCATCGGGCGTTCGGAGGTCCGGTTCATCAGCGCGTCGGCGTCGCGTTCGCGCACCTGGTTGAGGATGCTCGCGCCGCACGCCACCAGCAGGATGCCCAGCAGCGCCTGCCCGAGATGCACGGCGTCGAACGGGCCTTTCAGGCCCAGGTAGTAGCCGCTGGCCGCCGCGAAGAGCACCAGCATGCTCAGCCGGGGCTTGGTGAGCGCGGCGAGGTCGTTCAACCACCCGCGCGACGTGGAGACGAAGGAGTCTACCATGGCGGCCAGGGCGCTCACGAAGCCGGTCCCGTGGAGGCCAGGCCGGAATCGGCCGCGCCCGCCTGCTCGGGCTGGGCGCTGCGCGGCAACCGCGCGACGCGGCGGTACGACTGGAGCATGAGGTAGACCGCCGTCACGAGGCTCAGCGCGCCGCCCGCGACGTGCGCGGTGGTGACAAGCAGCTTCAGCGCGTTGGGATCGTATTCCACGGTGGCGGTGAGGCGGAAGAAGAGCGACCCGATGCCGAGCATGATCTGGAGGCCCAGCAGCGCCGCGAGCAGCGTCGCGGGCTTGGCCAGGAACGCGTCCTCGCTATGCCGCCGGATGATGCGCACGAAGACCGTCGCCACCGTGTGCCCGACCCACAGGAGGCCGATCAGGTGCGCGCCCAAGTGCCAGGCGAAGGTCGTGCCGGTGCCATTCACTTCCGGGTAGTAGCGCGTGTGCCGCACCGCCGCGCCCAGCATGACCTGAACGAAGAGCGCGATGGCCATCATGAGCGCCATCTTCTGCAGCGGCTTGCGGTCGGTCTGCGGGACCGGCTTCGATTCGGCGAACCACCCGGGCGAAGTCGCCGCCGCGAGCGTCACCAGCATGGCGAAGAAGGCCTGCGCCAGCGAACCGTGCGAGGCCGAGACCAGCGGCGGGAGCAAGCGGAGCACCGTGATGCCGCCCAGCACCGCCTGCACCACCACCGAACCCATCGCGACGAGGCTTAAGGTGCGAATCCACGGACGCCGGTCGGTCGCCCAGAGCGCGCCCACGAGGATCGCGGTGAGAAAGCCCACCGTGCCCGCGAGCAGGCGGTGGCCGTGTTCCGCGTTCACGTTGGGGACGTTGATCCAGCCGGGCATGGGCCCGAAGAGGTAATAGGTGCTCGCCAGCGCCACGCCCGAAAGGATCGCCAGAACTGCGGCGGCCTTCTTGCGCGTGACGATCCAGAGCAGCCCCAGCGCCAGCGTGGCCGCGAAGAGCCCGATCACGATGCTCTTTTGAGGTTGTCCGTAGGAGAGCGGCCAGTCGGGAACCGAGAGCCCCGCTTCCATGCTCTTGACCAGCCCGCCGGCGCAGATCAGGACGAAGGTCAGCCCCGCGGTGGCGACGGCCAGGTAATGCACCCAGCGCGGCGGCGGAGCGGCCCGGTGTTCTTCCAGGAGCGAGGGCGCGGAATTCCGCGGCGCCGCCCCGATTCCACCCCGTTCGTCACCCATGCAAGGCTCCACGTCGAAAGCACGCGATCGGACGAACTCCGTCCGATCGCGCCACCAGCGTACTCGTACGTCGAGGGAAATGCGAGCCGCGCGCTATTCCTTCTTGAACTCGAACTCGACCTTCACTTCGGCCTCGCCTTCCTTGACCTCGATCTCCTTCTCCACCGTCTTCAGCTTCTGGTGCCAGCAGACCAGCTTGTATTTGCCGGGCAGCAGCTTCTCGGTGAACTTGAAGGCGCCCTTCTCGTCGCTGACGCCGAAGAAGGGGTGCTCGAAGGTCATGTAGTTCGCGTTCATCCAGGGATGGATGTCGCACTTCAGGCCGCTCGTGTGCGCGTCCTCGATCCTGAACGTGTCCTGGTCGCCCTTCCCCGCCTGCTGCTTGTTGAAGAGGTCCTTGATCTCGTGGACGTTATGCGCGGTCGGGTCGCCGTTCTTGATGAGCAGCGGCTGGCCGACCATCAGTGCGAAGGTATGCGGAATGTAGACGCAGCCGACCTGGTCCACTTCGACGGGCGTCTCGGGCGCCTCGAACTTGTACTTCTCCAGCCCTTCCGAGACGTACACAATGCAGTTGGCCACCTCGCCCGCATCCGAACAGACCACGGCCTCGCTCAGCAGTTCCTTGCCCTTGTGCATCTCGTGACACTTCGGGTCGGCCTTCACGTCGATCGGCGGGCGCTTCGGCACCGGGCCGCTCAGCTTCACTGTGCCGACGACGATCGAGACGCCCTTGTCCTTCGGGTACGGGTCGCTGCCCGTCTTGGGCTTCTGGGGCCCGACCTTCACCGTCTTCTTTTCTTCGGTCTTGCCGGCGCCGTCCTTGCTCAGGTTCGCGCGGGCCTCGCGAATCTCATCTTCGGGCTTGCCGCCGCCGCAGCCCCACAGGAGGACGCTGCCCACGCCCAGCAGGGCGATCACCAGCACGGCACTCAGGTTCTTGGTCACGGTTCGTCTCCCTCGATCCAACGTGGATGGCGCTGCGGAATGGGCGGTGCAACTCGAACATCGGCCTTAGGCTTCGCCGTATGTAAACACGTGCATTAGGCCTGTCAAATCGCGAAAGACGCGCCGCCGGAACCGCTGCGATCGGTGGAACTTCAAGCCCCACACCCGCTTCGATGCTCGCAAGAGGCTTTCCAAACGTGCGCAGGGGGGCCTAAACGAGGATCCTGCAGGCCCGTTTTAGTCGTATAAGATTTTCAACAGATTATCTTTACAGGACCGAGAACAATCCGGAAATCGCCGCCGGGCGGCTCGAGGCCGCGGACGCCGCGGCGTGACGAAGGGAAACACATTTCCGTTAGTTCCGCGAAAGTTTGTGCCCCGGTCTGCGCCGGAACCCGAAGCCTGCACGATGCGTGGTCTGGCACGAAATTCTGGCCTCCTAACCGCACTACAACTCGGCCCCCAATTTGCGCTTAACCGAAAAGCGTTCCTTTGCGCGGTGAAACTGTTTCGAGTGAACGCGAAGTGTGGCCGTGCTCTGTGGCGATTTGGGGATTCGTTTTCCCTGCTGTTGACCAAATCCTGCCCTTCGCTACATTGGGCGCGGCAAAGCTACCACACGGTCAAGCATCCCTCCGTTCCGTCCAGAACGGGGCGGTTGCTGCTGCCTTGGAGAGGTATTTTCGTTCATGTCCGAATCGACGCCGTCCGCTCCTTCGGGAGATGCGAAGCCTCCCGAACCTGCCAAGCCGGAAACCGG
>JAHCJK010000127.1 GCA_026184295.1 Planctomycetota bacterium | reverse complement strand
CGGCCTCGCCCAGGTTCGCGAGGGCCTTGGCGCAGGCGTGGCGGAGGCCCTCGTCGGCGGCCCCGAGCATCCGGCGCAGCTTGGGAATGCTCTCCTTGTGGCGGAAGGCGGCCACGGCATCGACGGCGTACTTCTGGACGTCGAGGTCGGCGTCGTCGAGGAGCTTGTCGATCTCCCCGGCGGCCTCGCGCGCGTCCATGGCCTGCAGCGCGCCGACGGCCGAGATGCGCATGGCGGGCGCGGGGGCGTGCAGGCATTCCCGCAGCAGCGGGAGGAAGGCCGGGTCGCCGATCGAGCCCATCGTGTCCACGATAAGCTCGTGCAGGTCCTTCTTCGATTCGTCCTTGAGCATCTGGATCAGCAGCGGCGCGGCGCCGCGGTCGCGGATGCCGGCCAGGCCGTACAGCGCGGCGTTCTGAATCTCGCGGTTCTCCTCGAGCAGCTTGCGGAAGAGCGGGCCGGCCTCCTCGTCCAGCAGCCCGGTGATGGCGTTGATCGCCTCCAGGCGCAGGTCCTGCTCGATCTCCTCGCCCCCGGCGGCCAGCTTGCGCAACGCCGGCAGGCAGGCGCGGTCGTTCAGGCGCTGCACCGACTGCACGGCCCAGGCCTGCAGCGAGGGCGGGCCGTTCTCGAGCGCCTCGCGGACCGCCTTGCGCGACTCGTCGCAGGGGATCGCCGCCAGCGCCTGCAGGACCTGGCCTTTGACTTCCTCCGGCGCGCGCTCGTAGAACTTGAGCAGCGGCTTCAGGCCGTCGGCGCCGGGCGAGAGGTAGGAAAGTTTGCTGACCAGCAGCGACTGCACTTCGGCGTCTTCCTCGTCGTCGAGCAAACCGATCAGCAGCGGGACGCAGCGCGCGCCCGCGCGGCGCACGATCAGGTTGATCGTCTGCTGCCGCGCCGTGGCGTCCTGGCTGGCGTATCCGCGCAGCAGCGCGCTCACGGCCTCCCCGAACTGCCCGCCTTCGCCCAGGCGCGCCGCGCGGATCAGGTTCGCGAGCTGCGTCGCGTAATCGGCGTCGTCGCCGGGTTCGGCCGCGGTGAGCAGCGGCAGGGCCTCGGCGCCGAAGGCGCGCAGCTTCTCGGCCGCCTCGGCGCGTTCGGCAAAGACCTCGCTCTTCAGGCGCTTGAGCTGCTTCTCGATCTCCGCGCGGCGTTCGGCGCGGGTGAGCTTGGGCGCCGGCGCGGGCTGGGCCTCTTCGCCCGGCAGGCGCGCGGCCAGGCACGCGAGCAGCGCGGAGGCGGCGCAGAGCATCCGGACGCCCGGCCGCTTCGGCATCAGTCGCCCTTCCCCGTCAGGGCGTGCGAATACACCGAGCCGATGACGCGGGTGACGCGGCGGTGCGTGTCGGGGCTGGGCTTCTCGCGGTGGACGCAGGCTTCCAGTTCGGCCAGGCGCCGCAGGGCCTCGCGCATGCGGTGGCTGACGATGCAGCCGAGGTTGAGCGCGATGCGCAGGGCCACGAGGTTGTTCGCCTCGAGCAGGCGCTCGAACGTGTCGATGGGCAGCAGCCCCACGACCACGGCGGTGCGCGCGACCGCCGAGGCCGAACGGCTCTCCCCCGTCAGCAGGCCCATCTCGCCTACGACCGTCGGCCCGGTCAGGTGCGCGACGGAGACCGGCCCCGCGGCGGTCTCCTTGACGGCCTCCACCGTGCCGCGCGCGATCACGTACAGCCCGTTGGGCGGCTCGCCTTCCTTGATAAAGGTCGTGCCCGCGCCGAACTCCTTGCGGGTCAGCCAATCGTTCAATTCGGAAATCTGGAGGCGCGTGAGTCCGCGAAAGATCGGGATTTCGGGCAGCGTGTCTTGGAACATCGGAAGGCCCCCCGGTCCAGCCCTCAGGATGCAATCAGGTATAACGCGCCCGCCGCGCAGGGACAGGGGATTCCCGCGCCCGCACCGCCGCGGCATAAAAAAAGACGGGCGTCGCCGCCCGTCCTTGAACGCCGTTCGGTCGAAAACGCGCCTAGGCGATCAGGTCCTTGAGGGGCTTGCCTTCGTTGACGATCTTGATCGGGCGGCCCTGGTCGGTCTGGAATTCCTTGGTGAAGTCGATGCCGAGCTGGTCGAACATCGTGGCGTGCAGGTCGCCGGGCTTCACCGGCAGGTCTTTGACCTCCGTGCCCGTCGCGTCGCTGCTGCCGTAGACGTAGCCCTGCTTCACCCCGCCGCCGGCCACGAACGCCGAGAAGACGCGCGGATAGTGGTCGCGCCCGCCGGTGCCGTTGACCTTGGGCGTGCGCCCGAACTCGCCGGTGCAGATGACGAGCGTGCGCTTGAGCTGCCCGCTGGCGTTGAGGTCCTCGACCAGGTTGCTGAGCGCCGGGTCGAGCGTCTTGGCGTTGTTCGCGATGGCCTTGTCGATGTCGTTGTGGTTGTCCCAGCCGCCCAGCGAGCATTCGACGAAGCGCACGCCCTGGTCCACCAGCCGGCGCGCGATCAGCATGCTGCGCCCGAAGCCGTTCTCGCCGTACTTCTTGATCTTCTCGGCGTCTTCCTTCTTCAGGTCGAAGGCCTCGACCGACTTCGAATACATCATGCGCACGGCCTCGCGGAACTGCACCGCGTATTCCTCGATCACCTCGCCGCGCTTTTCGCCCGCGAAGCGCATGTCCAGGTTCTTGAGCAGTTCGACGCGCTGGCGGAAGCGCCCTTCGGTGACTTCGCGGTCGAAGGAGAGGTTGCGCGTCGGGTTGTTCGGATCGCCGATGTAGAACGGAGCCACCTGCGCGCCCAGGAAGCCGGCGCCGAAGCTCGTCCCGCCGATGCTGACGTACGCGGGAATCTCCTCGTTCTTGCGCCCCTTGGTCTTGATCACCAGCGAGCCCAGGCTGGGGTGCGTGATGCTGCCCAGCGGCTTGTAGCCCGTGTGCATCTCGTAGGTGGCGCGTTCGTGGCTGCCTTCCTTGCTGGTCAGCGAGCGGACCAGCGAGCCGTGCTTCATCTGCTTGGCCAGTTGCGGGAAGTGCTCGCAGATCTGAATCCCGTCGGCGCTGGTGTTGATGGGCTTGAACGGCCCGGCCGTGGGCTGCCCCGGCTTGGGGTCGAAGGTGTCGATGTGGCTGGGGCCGCCGGCGAGCCAGACCAGGATCACCGAGTCGCAGCCGGAGCCGGCCGCGCCTTCGGCCAGGAGGTTGGCCTTCATCAGGTCCAGCAGGCCCAGGCCCATGAAGCCGAATACGCCGGTCTTGAAGAAGCTGCGGCGCGAGAGGCCGTTCTTCCCGTCGCAATCGATGCAGCCGTCCGCCTTGCCGGTGGGTTGAATCTTGGCCATGGCTCGACTCCTTTGTTCCGTTTCCTGCCGTGCCCTGTTCCCTGACCGCCGCTACTTGATGAACATGAACTCGCGCGTGTTCATCAGCGCCCAGTGCAGGTCTTCCAGCCGGTTGCGCGCGTTGGACCCGACGTACCCGATGGCCACCTGCGATTCCTGGCCGTTGGGCAGCCGGGAAAGCGTGGCCATGTAGAGGTCCTGCACGATCTGGACGATGTTCAGTTTCTTGTCGATCAGCACCTGCACCATCATGTTCTTGTCCTTCTTCACCGCGTCGTTGATCGGGCGGCCGTTGAAGAGTTCCAGGGCCTGCGTGATCGTGGCGCTGCTGTCGCGCTGGAAGGTGAACTGTTCGCGCGAGGGCTGGTTGAAGGTGTTCATGAAGGAGCCGAGGTTCGAAGGCGTCGGCTGGTCGAAGGCCCACACGCCGCTCTCGTTGTCGGACGCGTTCATCATCCCCATCATCCCGCCCATCATGCTGCCGCCGGCGTTCGCGGGCGCGGCGGGCTTGGACGGCGCGACGAAGCCCGTCCCCGAGGGCAGTTTTTTGGACGGCTCGGGGGCCTTCAGGTCCGGCGCCTTGGCCGCCATCGCCAGGTTCACCTTCGGGTCGGCCTGGCCGGTGGCGACCAGGATCGAATCGAAGAGCTGCTCGGCGGTCATGCGGCGGAGCTGGCGGCGCGAGTAGAGCGTCGTGTCGGCCTTGTTCGAAGATTCCGGCACCGAGGAGCGCTCGTACGTGCTGCTGGTCAGGATCAGGCGCAGCACGTGCTTCGCGTCGAACTTGCTGCGGACGAGTTCGTCGGCGAGGTACTGAAGCAGTTCGGGGTGCGAGGCCACGTTCTTGGGGCGGAAGTCGTCGGGCGGGTCCACCAGCCCGCGGCCCATGACGCCGGCCCACAGGCGGTTCGCGTGCACCTGCGCGAAGAGCGGCGCTGCGGCGATGAACTTGGCCAGGTCCTCGCGGCGGTCCCCGCCGGCCTTCTTGGCCTGATCCCAGGGAAAGACCGGAGGCACCACTTCGTTGCCGCGCCCGTTCACGGCGCCGTCGCCGTCGTTGGGCATGCGGTACTCGCCGCCGGTATTCTCGCGCACCACGTTGACGCGGATGTTGCCGAAAAGCTGGTTGAAGCGGTCGGACTTGTCCTGCCCCAGCGCGGCCACCGCGGCGCGCATCTTCTTGATCAAATCCTGCGCCTTGGCGTTGGGGTCGTCGGCCGCGGCCGGGCCCTTGTTCTGGTCGTTGGGATTGCCGCGTTCGCCGCCGCGCCGGCGCCGGCCCCCGTTGTTGCCGTTGTTCCCGCCGTTGCCGGCCGCCTGCGGCTCGGGCTTCTTGCCTTCCTTCTCCAGCTTCTCTTCCCAGGCGTCGCGCTCCTTAAGGAGGCTGGCGGCCTGGTCGGCGAAGGGCTTGACCTTCGCGGCCACGTCGGGGTCGAGGTTGGGGACCTTGGAGAGGCGCGCGAGCGTCGCCAGGTCGTCGGTGCGCACGCTGACGCGCGGCGAGATGAAGGCCATCAGGCTGTGGAAGTCCTTCTGTTCCCACTTGTCGAAAGGATGGTCGTGGCACTGCGCGCAGGCCATGCGCGTGCCCATAAAGGCCGAGGAGATCGTGTTCGCGGTCTCGACCCGGTCGTTGGCGTCGCGGAGGTAGAAGTTCACCGCGCCGTCCTGGTCGGCGCGGCCGTCGGACGTGATCAGCTTGGTCATGAACTGGTCGTAGGACATGTTGGCATTGAGCGCGTCGCGGATCCAGTTGCGGTAGGTGCCGGGGTAGCTGCCTTCTTCCTGGCGCGTCTGGGAATGCTCGCGCAGCAGGTCGCCCCACAGGATGGCCCAGTGCGCGCCGTAGCGTTCGTTGGCGAGCAGGCTGTCGATCAGGCGTTCGCGCTTGTCGCTGCGGGGATCGGCCAGGAAGTACTGGATCGCGTCGATGGTGGGGATGACGCCGATCACGTCCAGCGAGGCGCGGCGGATGAACTCTTCGTCGGAACACTTGCGCGACGGCGAAATCTTGGCCTCGTTGAGCTTGGCCAGGACGTAGCTGTCGATGGGATTCTTGATGGGGAAGCCGGGCGCGCCGCGGACCTTCATCGGGTCGTTGTCCACGACCTCGCCCGCGGAGCCCCGCGAAAGCAGCAACCCGACGCAGAGCCCGGCGAGAAGGACCTGCGGAAACCGTGGTGCGTTCATCTCGGTTCCTCCTTCCATGTGGAGCGACGCCCTACAATGTACCACGCACGATGGGCGTAATGTCGAGTGGGCTGCAAGGCAGGGTAATGACTTTCAAGCGACAGAAAAATTGCCGCTTAGTTGAAAATTTCGGTGACTTCGCGGGCGTCCGCGCGCGCGTTCTGTTTCCATAGAAGACAGCGGAAACGCGCCAAGAATTACGGCGCTGCACGAGGGCATAGCGAAACCTGCCAAAAGCCGTATCTCTTGGTCGAGTTACAAGATACAGTTTTGCGCACGGGGTGCAATTCTTTTAAATGCCCGATTTTTCAGAGGTAACAGGGATTTCCGGTGTATATGTTAATCGAATAACGTCAATCGCAGTATATGAACCCCGAACGGGACCAAAAAAATTTTACGGAGGACGCCTCCATGCGCTCGCATTTACGCCTCGAAAACCGCGTGCAAAGAATATTTTTCGGAGCGCTCGTTTCCTGCGTGCTCCATAGCGCCGCGCTCGCAGGCGACGCGACGATCTACGTGGACCCGCAGCTCGCGGTGGCGACCACGCAGACCTACGACCCCGCCGCGCGCAAGGCCTCGGGCGGCGCCGAGCGCGCGTTCAAGTCGCTCGCGCAGGCCGCGGCCACGGCCGGGCCCGGACAGACGGTGATTCTGCGCGCCGGGACCTATGCGGAGGCCCTCGCGCCGAAGCAATCGGGCGCGGCCGGGCATCCGCTCGTGTTTCGTGCGCAGCCGGGCGAGGACGCCGTGATCACCGGCGAGGGGCTGAGCCCCGCCGTGGACCTGTCCGGCAAGTCGTACATCGTCCTGGAAGGCCTGAAGGTCGTGAAGGTCCGCCGCTGGCTCCTGGCGCTGAAGACCCACCACTGCACGCTGAAGGGCAACACCTTCGCGCAGGCGCTGGACGCGGGCGGGAGCAGCAAGACGGGGCTCTTCTTCGAAGAGGCGACCCACAACAAGCTTCTGGGGAACACCATCGACGACTCGACGCAGGACAACGTCAGCCTGATCAAGTCCGACTACAACCTGCTGGAAGGCAACGTCATCACCAAGGCCAAGCATGTCCTGTGGACGATCAAGGGCGGGAACTACAACGTCCTGCGCGGGAATTACTTCCACAACGCGATCCAGAAGATCGGCGAGGTGTACGACTGCGACGGCGTGGGCTCCGAGCATCAGTTCAAGGAGACCAACTGCACCAAGCACAACCTGATCGAAGGGAACGTCTTCGCGCACACGGCCTCGAGCGGCGACCATTCGCCCTACTGCGGAATTCAGTACGCGGGGCAGGAAGGGCTCGTGCGGCGCAACGTCTTCTACGACTGCATCGGCCCGGCGCTGGACCTGACGCTGTACGGCGGCGAAGCGCGCTTCAACGTGAACAACCGTATCGCGCACAACGTCTTCTACAGGAACCACTACTGCGGCGTCTCGCTTTCGGGGCGCGGCGGCGGGGGCGAGTACACCTTTGAAGGCAACGAGCTGAAGAACAACGTCCTCTGCCAGAACGTCTTCGTCCGCAACGACAAGCGCTGGGAATGGTTCAAGGAACTCGACGGCAAGCCCGTGCAGGTGCTCTGCGGCGGAACCAACGGCTTCCTGCTCGAACGCAACCTCTTCTTCAACGCCGCGCCGGGCGAGAAGTACCTCCTGACGCAGGGCGGGCGCGACCGCAAGGACAACCCGGCCCCGCTGAGCCTGGGTGAGTGGCAGTCGGCCAAGGGCGAGCTGGTGAAAGGCTGCGTCGAGGCCGATCCGCAGTTCGAGGACGGCGAGCGGCGCAACTTCCGCCTCAAGGCCGGCAGCCCGGCGCTGGACGCCGGGGCCTGGCTGACGCGCGCCAAGGGCGCGGGCCAGGGGACCGAACTTCCCGTCGCCGACGCGCGCTGGTTCGCGGACGGCTACGGGATCGAGGGGTTGAGCGGCGACCTGATCCAGTTGGAAGGCCAGGCGCAGCCGGTGCGCGTCACGAAGGTGGACTACGCGAAGCATGTGCTGACGCTCGAGACGCCGGTCGCCTGGGCCGACGGCGCGGGCGTCGCGTACGCCTACGCGGGCAAGGGCCCCGACCTGGGCGCGTTCGAACTGGGCTTGAAGGAAACGCTCGCGGCGCCGGCGGCCCCCGCCGGCCTGGAGAAATAGCGCATGCGGCGCATCACCATGTACGACGTGGCCAAGGCGGCGGGCGTCTCGCAGGCGGCGGTCTCGAAGATCCTGAGCAAGAAGGACCCCTGGGTCAGCGAGGCGACGCGCAAGCGCGTCTTCGAGGCCGCGGATCAGCTTGGCTACCGCCAGAACTTTCACGCGCGGCTGCTGCGCACGGGGCGGACGTGGTGCCTGGGGCTGATGGGCAACCTGAGCGGCTTCGCGCTCGACAACTACGTCTACACCAAGACCTGCCGCGGCATCGAGGACGAACTGAACACGGCCAAGAGCCCGTATTCGCTGCTGATGTTCGGCGCGAACTGGGGCGAGAACCATGAGAAGTCGCTGAAGCTGGTCGAGCGCGGCATGGTGGACGGGCTGATCTGGATTCTGCTGGCCTCGAAGCTGGCCGAGTTCGAGAAGCAGGTCGCGCCGTGGCTGCGCGCGCGGCGCGTGCCCTTCGTGGTCGTGCACTCGCTCTCGCGGCGCGCCTTCGACTACCCCAACGTGGGCTACGACAGCTTTGGCGGAGCGCGCGCGATGACCGCGCACCTGGCCAAACGGCGCGGGCGCGTGGGCATCTTCCTGGCCGCGCCGGATTCGCCGCAGTCGCAGGAGACCTTCGACGGCTACCGCCAAGGCCTGAAGGACGCCGGGCTGCCCTTCGACCGTTCGCTGCTGCTGCACGAGGCCCCCCAGGCCGAGCGCGGCGGGAACCTTTTCGAGATCGCCTACCGGACCGCGAAGGCGCTCCCGCGGGCCTCGCTGCCGGAAAGCGTCTTCGCGTCGATCGACGCGAGCGCGTACGGCTTCCTGAAGGGCTTCCGCGAGCGCGGGATTCGGGTGCCCGAGGACATCGCGGTGGCGGGAATGGACGACGAGGTCAGCACGCGCTACGGCGAAGAAGAACTGACGACCATCGCGCATCCGTTTCGCGAGAAGGGCCGCGCGGCGGTGCGCATCCTGACCGGGCTGCTGGACGGCTCGCTGCCTGCGGAACCGATTCCGCAGACGGTGGTGAAGCACGCGCTGGTGGTCCGCACGACCTGCGGCCAGTCCGCGCCGAAGCCGGAACGCTCCGGCAAAGGCTGAGCCGTACGCATATGGAAAAGGAGCCGGCCATGCATACGAATAGTTCGCGGCATCTGGCGTGGGTCGTCCTGCTCGCGGCGGGCTGCTGCGCGGGCGCGGCGGAGTCCGCCCGCACGATCTACGTCGACGGCACGCTGAAGGAATCCTGCAAAGGGACGTACTCGGCGGCCAAGCGCGACGCCTCCGGCACGGACGGCGACGCCTACGCGACGCTCTCGGAAGCCTCCGCCGCGGCCAAACCCGGCGAGACCGTGTTGATCCGCGGCGGGCAGTACCACGCGATGAAGAGCGCCGAGGCCTACGACATCCTCGTGCCGCGCCAGTCGGGCACGAAGGACGCCTGGATCGTCTACAAGGCGTATCCGGGCGAGGATGCGATGCTCGACATGCGCAAGCCCGCCGCGCCGATCCCCACCGAGACCGCCGACCTGCGCGCGGTGATCCAGGTGCGCGGGAAGAACTACATCGCCTTCGAGAACCTGCGGCTCAAGGACGTGGACGGCTGGGTCTTCGCGCGCGGCTGCGACCACCTGGCCTTCCGGCGCTGCCACTTCCTGAACGGTTTCAACGGCGGCAAGGGTTCGGTGAAGACCATCGAGTGCACCTTCGCGCGCTACGAAGACTGCACGTTCGAGAACTCCGGCTTCGACAGCCTGATCCTGGAACGCTGCTCGCACAACGTCGTCGAACACTGCACCTTCCTGAGCGCCGCGCACGCGCTGCTGGCGATCCGCAGCGGGAACTACAACGTGATCCGGCACTGCTCGTTCGCGAACCCGTACTACGAGAAGACGCGCGCGGAGAAGCTGGTCGAGGTCTACGACACGAAGGTGGACCGGCGCGAACGCGAGGGCGACAACCCGGCGGCGGCGGCCGAGCCCGCGTACGACCGCACCAAGTTCAACCTCTTCGAAAAGAACCTCTTCGGGTACCACCCGTTCCGCCCGGACAAGGGCGCGCAGCCGAGCGCCATGCAGTATTCGGGGCAGAATGGCATCATCCGCTTCAACCTCTTCTGCAATCCCAAGCAGGCGCCCGCCGACCCGAAGGCCCCGGGGGCCTCGCCCGGCGGCATGGCCATGAACATGCGCTGGGGCGGCTCGTGGGAAGGCTGGCACGAGAGCAAGGACGGCGGGTACTGGATCGGCGAAGGGATCGAGGCCGGCTACGTGGACGGCAACCGCATCTTCCACAACACCTTTTACGGCTACGACAACGGCTGCGTGACGATCCCCGGCGACGACGCGGTGAAGAACATGATGAACCCGCCGCCGATGGAGAACAAGAAGGACGGCAAGGTCTACGAGAGGAAGTACACGTTCAGCGACAACCGTTTTACCAACAACATCTTCGTCGCCGACGCGTACGTTCCGCACATCGACTGGGCGTGGAAGAACCGCATCAAGGGCAAGCCGGTGGCGTGGGTGATCGGCGGGCTGCTGAAGGAGATCCGCTTCGAACGCAACGCCGTCGCGCCGATGGCTTCGGGCGGCGAAGACCTGGTCTACCTGGGGAACGCGGGCGAGACGGTGCTCTTCAACGTCGCCGCGGCCGAGAAGCAGGCGCCCGGGACCTTTGCCGGAAACCTCCAGGCCGACCCGAAGTTCGCCGACGCGGCCGCGCGCGACTTCCGCCTCCAGCCCGGCAGCCCGATGATCGACGCCGGCGCGATGCTTACCCGTGCCAAAGGCGCGGGCGAAGCCTCCACCGAACTGACGGTCGAAGACGCGGGCAGCTTTTACGACGGCTTCGGCATCGAGGGCGAACAGGGCGACGCGATCGTGCTCGAAGGCGGCGCGAGCGCGCGCATCGTCAAGATCGACTACGCCAAGAAGGTGCTGACGCTCGACAAGCCGCTTTCGTGGAAGGACGGCCAGGGCATCAGCCTGCCTTTCGCGGGCAAGGCTCCGGACCTGGGCGCGTACGAGACGGACTGCGCGGCGCCGGCCTACGGCGTCCGCCCGGCCAAGCCATAGTTCTATAAAAAGGAGCGCGCAGATGAACTCCTCGATCCTGATGCTGCTGGGCGGCGCGCTGCTGCTGGCGCAGGCGCGCGGCGGCGAAGGCGACCCGCCCGCCAAGCCGCGCAACCGGCTCGTGCGCGTCGTCACCGTCACGCAGGACGGCCTCGGCGCCAACGCGAACCTCGAGACGACCCTCGAACGGCTCGACCGCGCCGCGGGCTTCCGCCCCGACATCGCCTGCCTGCCGGAACACTGCGCGGGGGACACGCCCGAGGCCGTGCCGGGGCCTTCGACCGAGAAGGCCGCGAAGTGGGCCAAAGAGCACCGCTGCTACCTGATCTGCCCGCTGCTGGTGAAGGACGGCGGCAAGGTCTACAACGCCGCCGTGCTGCTCGACCGCGCGGGCGAGATCGCGGGGCAGTACCGCAAGATTCATCCCACCGAAGGCGAGATGGAAAAGGGCATCTGCCCCGGCGCGGAGGACCCGCCGGTCTTCAAGACCGACTTCGGGACCATCGGGATTCAGATCTGTTTCGACGTCAACTGGCCCGCGCCCTGGCGCGCGCTGAAGGACAAGGGCGCGGAGATCGTCTTCTGGCCCTCGGCGTACCCGGCGACGCGCATCCTGCAGGCGCACGCCTGGCAGGAACGCTGCTTCGTCGTCTCGTCCACCAAGGACCGCACCTCTTCGATCTTCGACATCAGCGGCACGATCCTGGAATCGACGGGCCGCTACCAGCCCTGGGCCGGCGCGATCCTGCCGCTGGACAAGCAGCTCTTCGAGATCGACTACCACACCAAGAAGCTGCGCGAACTCCAGAAGAAGTACGGCGACCGCGTGCAGGTGACGTGGTTCCACGACGAAGACTGGGTGACGCTGGCCTCGCTCGACCCGGACCTGACCGTCGCCGACCTGATGAAGGAGTACGGACTGGTGCCGCTGACGGCCTACCACGCGCGTTGCGAAAAGGCCCAGGCGGAAGCGCGCAAGGCGCAGGCACCGGCCGCGGCGCCGGTGCCCTAACGGAAGCCTTCTTCGTTATTATTAGCTAAAGAAGACGGCTGCATTTGGGGTGGCTCTGTTGTACATATCCAGGGAATTCAACTAGTTGAAAGATTCATCGGGTGAGCCTCGGGCCGGGTGCTAATGATCAAAGAAGATAGTCAGCGAGGCCCCAAGATCGAGGGGGAGACGCTTCATCGCGTCCAGGGCTTCGGGAGCATCAAGGAAGGTTCGCCGACCGCGCGCGGCTGGGTGCTGGGCCTGGCCAGCGTCGCGCTGCTCTGCAAGATCGTCCCGATGACGGACTACGTGCTGCAAGGCACGCGCCTGACGCTGAACGTCCTGCCCTTCACCAGCGTCTTTCTGTTGCTCCTGCTGATTCTCGCGTACAACGCGCTCATCGCGGTCTTCAAGACGCCGCTGGGCCTGACGCGGCAGGATCTGGCGCTGATCTTCTGCATGACGATGGTCGCGAACCACATCCCCGGGCACGGGTTCCTCTCGTACCTGACGGCCGAGATCGGCGGCGTGCACTACTACGCGACGCCGGAGAACCACTGGGGCAAGTGGGTGACGCCGTTCATCAACCCCAGCCTGACGCCGCACGACCCCTTGGACCCGAACTCCACCGACCCGCGCCCGATCGAATGGCTCTGGACCGGCCTCCCCGACGGGCGTTCGATTCCCTGGGGCGCGTGGGCCGGGCCGTACGGCCTCTGGTCGCTGATGATGCTGATGCTCTACGGGATGATGTTCGCGGCCTGCGCGCTGCTGCGCCGGCAGTGGGCCGACCACGAGAAGCTGCCCTTCCCGCTCGCGCAGATTCCCACCGAGATGCTGAGCGGCCTGGAGGCGCAGGCGGGCGACCGGACCTCGACGGGTCCGGCGTCCTTCATGCGCGACAAGCTGGCCTGGTTCGGGATGGGGCTGGTCTTTCTGCTGCACAGTTGGAACGCGATGTCGAACTTCAACGGGAACTGGCCCTCGATCGAACTGCGCAACGAGAGCTTCGGGTACCGCTACCTGACCGAGGCGCCGCTGAGCTACCTGAACCCGGTCTGGATCGTGATCTATCCTTCCATCATCGGGCTGACGTACCTGGTCTCGGCCGAGATCGGTTTCAGCCTCTGGTTCTTCTTCGTGGTGCTCAAGTTGGGCGTGCTCTTCGCGGTCTTTAAAGGCGCGGGCGCCTCGCACAACGACTTCATGTACTCCTCGGTGGGGCTGAACGGCATCTTCATCAACCAGGGCGTCGGGGCGCTCTTCGCGATGGTGCTCTCCGGCGTCTGGATGGCGCGCGGCCCGCTCAAGCACTCCTTCCTGCAGGCCATCGGTTCCGAACCGACGCCCGAAAACGCCGACGACGAAGGCCTGGGCCCGCGCGCGCTCTGGCTGCTGCTGATCGGCTGCTTCGCGGGCTCGGCGGCGTGGCTCAGCTGGGCGGGCGTGGGGCTGGTCTACGCGCTCTTCGCGGTCTTCTGCGTGCTGGTGATGGTCACCGGCGTGGCCCGGCTGGTCAGCGAAGGCGGCATCTTCTACACCCAGGTGCTCACCTCGCCGGTCGAACTGAGCATCCTCGCCGCGCCCCCGGCCGTGATGGGCGCGCAGACGCTGGTCCCGCTGAGCATGTGGTCGCGCATCACGGTCTTCGACTACTACCGCCTCTCGCCCATGGTCACGCTGATGACCGCGATCCAGGCCGGCAGCACCTCGGGCCTGCGGCGCAGGCCGCTCGCGGTGGGCCTGGTCCTGGCCATCCTGCTCTCGATGGGGCTCGGGTTCTTCACCTTCTTCGATACCGTTTACCACGCGCCGGGCGGAGCGAACAACGCGGGCTGGGTGCTCTCGGCGTATCCGCGCGGGGAGTTCCGCCAGATCGCCGAACGGACCGCGGCCACGGACTACTACCTCAAGAAGAAGGCCGAACTCGAGAAGGACGGCAAGACGATGCCCGAAAGCGAGGTGCCCACGGTCGCACGGCGCGACTGGACCTCGATCTCGTGGCTGACCGTCGGGATGCTGGTGATGTTCCTCTTCGTCTTCATCCGCACGCGCATCTTCTGGTGGCCGCACCCGATCGGGTACGTGGTCTGGGCCGGGCCGCGCGCGATCAATCTGATGTGGTTCAGCTTCCTGCTCGGCTGGCTGATCAAGACCGCGGTGGTGCGCTTTGGCGGGATGCGCGTGTACCTGTCGCTGCGGCGCTTCTTCCTGGGCATGGTCATCGGCGAGGCCGTCGCGGCGCTCTTCTGGATCGCGCTGATGTGGGCGATGGACAAGCCCGGCGGCTACTACATGCACTTCAACTAATTAAACATCATAAGTTTATGTGATCGATATTTTCCAACACAAGCTGGCTTTGCGGTGTATCTATAGCAGATAGATAGCATATCTATAGCTAGGATAAACATACGATGCCGGTCCTGACCAGCCGCCACACCACCGCCGAAGCCGCCGCGCAGAAGCTCCGCCGCGAGATCGTCCAGGCGGTCCGGGCGCGCGCGCTCCAGGTGGGCGACCGCGTGCTCTCGGAACGCAAGCTCGCCGAGCGCCTCGGCGTCAGCTACATGACCGCGCGCAAGGCGCTGAGCGCCCTCGTGGCCGACGGGCTGCTCGAACGCCGCCCGCGCCAGGGCGTCTTCGTCGGCTCCGCCGCGCAGCAGGCCGCGCGCGGAACCTTGAAGCGCGTGCGCGGACTGATCTACCTGGACGGGCTGACGAGCTACTACGCGGACCTGGCGAGCGGGCTGCAGGCGGGCCTGGGCGAGGCCGGCGTCGAGATCGCCTGGACGACGGCCGCGGAGTTCTCGCGCGCGGGCTTTCGCGAACGCCTCGGTTCGTGGAACGAAGATGCGTACCTGACCGTGGGGCAGATGCCGGGGCCGCTGCTGGAGGCGCTGCGTTCGACGGGCCGGCCGGTGACGGTCGTGGACCACGTGGCCGAAGGCTTCGCCGCCGACCACGCGGTGCTGGACAACGAAGGCGTGGGCTTCGCGGCGGCCGAACGGTTCTTCGCGCACGGGCGCCGGCGCGTTGCGTACCTGGGCGGCGAGATCGACCGCGGGCACCCGTACTTCGATCCGGCGCGCGCGAACGAATGGCCCAACAGCCTGCTGCGCGGCATGGGCGTGCGCCGCGCGTACGTCGCGCGCGGGCTGGAACCCGTGGCGGGGATGTTCCGCACGGCCTCCGGCGGCCAGGGCGTGCGGGCGCTGGCGGCCGAATGGTTCGGCGGCGGCCCGCGGCCCGAAGCGGCCGTCTGCTTCAACGCGTACGCGGGCTGGCTGCTGCTGGACGAAGCGCGTGCGCGCGGCCTGCGCGTGCCGGAAGACTTCGCCGTCGTGGGCCTGGGCGTCCCGCCCGAATGGGCCGGGGAGCGCCCGGAGTTCGCGCACTTCAACGCCGATTTCGGCACGCTGGGGCGCGAAGGCGCGCGCCTGTGCCTGCTGCGCCACGAGGAACCGGACGCGCCCCCGCGCCGCGTCGTCGTGCCGTGGACCTACCGGCCGGGGCCGTCCGCCGGTTGGACCGACTGATCCTTAAAGGAGTCCGCCATGCCGTACGTTCTGCTGAGCCTCCTCGCCGCCGTGCTGACCTTGGGCGTGGCCCGCGCCGAAGAAAACACCGCAGCGCCTCCCGCGACTTCGGCCAAGGACCTGAGCAAAGGCGGGACGGTGCTCCTGATCGGCGACTCGATCTTCGACTGCCACGAAGGCGAGAAGCGACTCGAGGCGGTGCTGAAAGGCGCGCTTGAAAAGCAGGCCCCCGGCGCGGCGTGGACGGTCTGGAACGAGGCGCGCGGCGGCGAACTGATCGGTCCCGTCGAGGGCGAAGCCAGGAACAAACTGAATCTGCTCTTCACCGACGAGAAGAGCGGGCACTACGTCCAGATTCTGAAGAAGCGCCCGAAGGCCGACGTGGTGGTGGTGAACTACAGCGCCAACGACAGCAAGGTCTACGGCCCCGAGGACTATCGCACGAAGCTGGACGGGCTCGTCGCGCGCCTGCGCCAGGATTACCCCGGCTGCCTCGTGGCGCTCTCGACCGGGATGTACCAGGACCCGAAGCATTCGGACCGCTACTGGATCAACCCCTCGATGGTGCCCGGCTTCAAGAACGGCTCGCTGCGCAACGAGTACCTCGCGCCGTACCAGGCGGCCATCCGCGCCTGCGCGGCCGAGCACGGCTGCCTGCTGGCCGACGTCCACCGCGCCATGAAGGACGAGACCGAAATGGGCAACTGGGACTTTCGCGTGCGCGGCGACGGCAGCGGCGATCCCAAGGACGACCCGAAGCACGAAGGCGACATGGCCTGGTTCACCAACATCCATCCCAACGACCGCGGCACCGCGCTGATCGCCGAGACGATCGCGAAGACGCTGACGGCGAAGCGCTGACGTCCATCACCCATGCCCAGGAGTCCGACCATGCGAACGCTTGCGATGCTCTCGGCGCTGCTGCTGGCCGCTTCGGCCGCGCGCGCCGAAAACGCCACGACACCGGGCGAGGTCACCACGCCTTTCCCCACGATCGTGCACCTGGCCGTCGAATGGAAGATCGCCGGGGACGACAACGAGAACGCCGCCTGCGCCGTGCGCTTTCGCGAGACCGGCGCGGCCGACTGGCGCGATGGGATGCCGCTGCGCCGCGTCCCCGCCGGCAAGAGCAAAGGCACGAACCCGATCTTCTCCTGGGAGAACAAGCTCTCGGGCAGCCTCTTCGGCCTGAAGCCGGACACCGAGTACGAGATTGAACTGAAGCTGAGCGATCCTGACGGCGGGAGCGCGGAAAAGACCGTAAAGGCGCGCACACGCCCGGTCCCCCGCCCCGGCCCGAACTGCGAGACCATCGAACTCCCCGCCGGCGAGCACGACGAACTGGTCTGCGCCAGCGGCACGCCCGAACGCCCCAAGCACTACGTTTCGCGCGACGGCAAGGCCGTCTACAAGCGCGTGCGCATGGCCAACGTGAAGCACGTCTTCGTCACCGGGCTGACCGTGCGCAACACCGGCCGCGACGCGGGCCTGAAAGCCTTCGTGATGCAGGGCGCCGAAGACTGCGCGGTGATGCGCTGCAAGATCGAAGCGGTGTACGGAATCACGGCCTACAAGCCCGGCATGACCAACTGCTACATCGCGGACAACGAGATCACCGGCATCTTCGCCTGGGATACCAAGATCATGGGCGCGAGCGGCAAGACCGACGGCGAAGGCATCGAGATCACCGGTTCGGGCAACGTGATCTGCCACAACAAGGTCAGCGGCTTCCGCGACTGCCTTTCCCACATGGAAGACGACGGCACGGCTCCGCAGATCTGCAACGACTGGTACGAGAACGACGTCTACCTGGGGCTCGACGACGGCATCGAGGCCGACTTCGCCTTCAGCAACTGCCGCATCCTGCGCAACCGGCTGACCAACTGCTTCGTGGGCCTTTCGTCGCAGCCCGGCCTGGGCGGGCCGACGTACTTTATCCGCAACGTGATGTACAACCTGACCTATGCGCCCTTCAAGCTGCACCGCTTCAGCGAAGGCGACGTGATCCTGCACAACACCGTGGTGAAACCCGGCGACGGGCTGGCCTGCTTCGCCGGCGAACCCTTCGACCACGCGCTCTTCCGCAACAACCTCTGCATCGGCGGCCCCGACGGCGGGCAGAAGTGGGGCGGCTACGGCTGCGGCTCGGGCAAGGCGCTGGTGCTGAACGCCGTCGGACCTCACTCCGACATCGATTACGACGGCGTCGGCACGTTCAAGACGCCCTTCTCGATCTACGTGGGCAAGCTCATGCGCGCGAGCAGCCTCGAGGAGATGCGCAAAGGACCGTACGAGCGCCACGGCGTCCAGGTGGAGATGAACGTCTTCAAGGACGCCGCCTTTCCCGAAGAACCCGCCAAGGAGTACGCGCCGCCCGACCTGCGCCTCGCCGCGGGCTCGGCCGCGATCGACGCCGCGCAGCCGATCCCCAACATCAACGACGGCTTCGCCGGGCAGGCGCCCGACCTGGGCGCGTACGAGTTCGGCCAGGATCTGCCGCGCTACGGGCCGCGCCCCGAAGGCGAGGACGAAGCCACCGAGTACGCGCGCCGTGCCGCGCCCAAGTCCGCCGAGCACCCGAACGAGTCCGCGAAGCCGGCCGCCGCGGCCCCCGCGCCCGCCATCGACCCCGCGCCGCACCGCGAGGCGCTCGTGAAGGCCCTGGCGGCCGCGAAGCCGGGCAAGGTCTACCTGAAGGTGATGGGCCAGGGGCAGGAGGTGGCCTTTAAGAGCGCGGATGCCGTGGGCCTGAAGGTGGACGTGCAGGGCAACACGCTCCCGCTGTGCTGGAAAGACCTCGGCGCCGAGGACCTCGCGCAGATGGCCCTGCGCCTGCTCTCCGCCGACCCCGAGGCCCTCGCCCATGCCCACGCCCTGGCGCTCGCCGAAAAGAACGAGGCCCTCGCGCAGAAGATCTCCGATCGGCAGAGTGAATTGAAGAGTGGACAGTGAGCGGTGGTCGGTGAGCAGTGGTCAGTGAGCAGTGGTCAGTGGTCGGTGAACAGTGGTCAGTGAACAGAGAACAGTGTTTCGTCGGTCAGTGAATAGTGGTCAGTGAACAGCGAGCAGTAAACAGCGGCAGCGGCGCCGTATGTGGGACAGGCGTCCCGCCTGTCCGCATCGGAGGAGGAGAATGGCGCGTCCGCCCGGTGCGGTGAGGCCCTGGTCTTAGCAGATGCTCCAGAGACAGCCGGTTCCGGACGCGGCCAGCGACGTAGCGCCGGCCTCTGGCCGGCAGTGTCGCCGGCGTCCTCGCCGGCCGATCGAAGGGGAGCGCTTTCAGCGTATCCGTGCCGGCG
>JAHCJK010000126.1 GCA_026184295.1 Planctomycetota bacterium | reverse complement strand
CCGGGCTCCGACGCGGTGGACCGCCACCGCGCGGCCGCGATGGCCCGGCGCGGCATCGGCCTGCTCGACCGCAGCCCCGCCGCGGCCTACGGCGTGATCCGGGAGGTGCTGCGGCGCTGGCCCGGCAGCCCGTTCGCGAAGGAAGCGAGCGACGCGGTCTTTGCCGCCATCCGCGAGGCGCGCGACAAGCAGGACTTCAACAAACTGTACGATCACGCGGGCTTTTTCATCGGCGAGATGGGGCCGCAGGGCGCCGCGCCGGAGATTCGCGAGGAACTGGCCAACTGCCTGCGCACGGCCGCGGACCATTACAAGACGCAAAGCCCCATGAAGCGCGTCTTCATGCTCAGCCTGCTGGCCGACGTGATGCCCGGCGACCCGCGCGGCCAGGCGGCGGCCGACGAGGCGAGCGCGCTGGGTTTCCAGGCCGTCTCCGCGCTGCCGGCGGACAAGCCGCGTTCCGCCGACCTGGTGCTGCCCAGCGGGCTGCCGGGGCTCTCGGTCGCCGCGATCGAGAACGCCACGACCTACCACATCCTGGTCTTTTTCGACGGGCCGGAGAAGTTCTTCGTGCGCGTGAACCCCTTGCGCCGCGGCTGCGCGGTGCTGAAGGACGGCCGCTACGTCAACGCCGTGATCGTGACCAGCGACACCGTGCGGCCGTACAAGGCCGAAGTCGCCGTCTCGTCGCAGTACGCCCAGACCCGCTACGTGGTCGTCACCGAGTCTTCCTCCGGCCAGCGCACCAAGAACGACTGGCAGCAGGCGTACGGGGACTACCAGTTGCTCCGCGCCACCCCGGGCAGCGGCCCCTTCGCCATCGAGGGCCAATCGGGGCTCGTGCGCCCGAAGTGATCAGGCGTGGCGCAGGGCGACGGCCGCCGGTTCGCTCGTGGCCGTCGTCTCGCGGGGCAGGCAGGCGCGCAGGATCTTCAACGCCGGGCCGTTGCCGCTCACGCGGTCCCGGTCGATCTTCGCGCGGTACTGGTCCAGCTTGCCGATAAAGGCTTCCACTTCGGCGGGCGTAAGCCGTTCCATGTCGGCTCCGGCGCCCGCGCCGCATTCCTGCAGAAAATGCGCGTTGATCGCCTGTTCCCAGTTGCGCGGCTCCGGCATCGCCAGCACGGGCTTGCCGAGGTACAGCGCCTCCCCCACGAGCTGGTTGCCGGCGGTCGTGATCAGGCCTTCGCCCGCGCTCAGGTCGGCGATGAACATCTTCTCGTCCATGGGCATGAAGCGCAGCGGCCCGTCGGCGGGCTTTTCACCCAGGCCGTAGACGCGGATTTCACGGCCGTTCGCGCCCGCGCGCAGGGCTTCCAGTTCGCGCCCGGTGGAAAAGCGCCGGAAGTACGCGGTCAGGTGCCCGCGGCGTTCGGGGACCGCGCGCAGGATTTCGTCCCGCAGCAGCACGCCGACCTGCGTCACGTTTTCCAGGCCCGGCCGCAGGGGCGGGGCGTAGAAGGACGAGACGATGGAGGCGACCTGGCCGCGGTAGAAGTGCTTGACCACCTGCCCCATGAACTGCGCGCGCCGGCGCAGTTCCCTGGGCAGCGTGGAAAGATCGTTGAAGGTCAGGAAGTGCTGGTGGTCGAAGCTGACGAACGGCACGCCGCAGGCCTTCGCGGCGCGCGGGAGCGCCGCCTCGAAATCCACGATGCAGAGATCGGGGCGTTCGCGCCGGATCTCTTCGGCCATGCGCGCCTTCAGCCAGGGCAGCCGCGCGCCGAAGCAGGCCGCCTTCCAGCCCGTCCGCAGCAGATCGACCTGCCGCTTGCGGTTGTAGGAGAATTCGAGCCCCGGGATGTGCACGACCCGCACCGGGGAGTCCTTGTAGATCGGCGCGAGGATTTCGTGCGCGTGGCCGGGGGCGAAGAGCGTAAAGCGGTGCTGCGCGCGCAGAGCCTCGACGATCACGCGCACGCGCGTGGCGTGCCCGCGGCCTTCCCCCGCCATGCTGTAGAAGATACGCGCCATCGCGCGCATCTGACCGTTCCTGCATGGGGCCGGGGTGAGAAAAAAATTAGAAGAGCGTAAGGGCGGTAGGAGGCCAACGTCCGGAACGCAGCCTTCGGAAAAGCGAATGCCGCCGATCGAAAGCCGCCCTTAGTCTCCCGGCGCGACCGCGGGCGACGCTGGCGCGGAGGGCGGGGTGGGGGCCGCGGGCGGCGCGGGCGGGCAGCGCTTCGGCGGCTCCGCAGGTTTCTCATCGTGGAGATGGCCGAGGGTCCGGATTTCGGGCCAGAGGACCGCGGCGCCGAGCACGACCAGGATCGTGCCGATGCCGCCGCTGACCACGGCGAAGACCGGTCCGAAGTAGTGCGCCACGGTGCCGGATTCGACCTGGCCGAGTTCGTTCGAGCTGGCGATGAAGACCGTGTTCACCGCCGCGACGCGGCCGCGCATGTGGTCTGGCGTGCGCAACTGCATGAGCGTGTGCCGGATGACCACGCTGATGTTGTCGCACGCGCCGCAAAAGGCCATGGCGGCCATCGAAAGCCAGAAACTTTCCGAGAGGCCGAAGACCACGATGCCGAGCCCGAAGCCCGCGACGCTCCACAGCAGCGCCGGGCCGGCGCGGCGCATCGGCGGCCGGTGCGCGATGAAGATCGCCATCGTCAGCGCGCCGACGGACTCGCTGGCGCGCAGCCAGCCCAGGCCTTCGGGGCCGCAGTGCAGGATGTCCTTGGCGTACACGGGCAGGAGCGCCGCGGCGCCGCCGAGCAGCACGCCGAAGAGGTCGAGCGTGATCGTGGCCAGCAGGACCTTGGTGTTCCAGACGAAGCGCAGGCCGGCGAGCAGGCTGCGCAGGGTCGGCGGGCCTTTTTTGGGCGCGGCCGGCGTCGGGCGGATGTTCAGGATGCAGATCACGTTCACGACGGACGTGACCGAGTCGATCAGGTAGACGGGCCAGGCGTAATGCGTAAGGCCCAGCACGAAGCCGCCCAGCGCCGGGCCCGTGACCGAGGCGATCTGGAAGCCGGTCGTGTTCCACGAGACCGCGTTGGCGAAGGCCGCGGCCGGGAGGATTTGCGGCATCAGGGCCATGCGCGCGGGCGCATGGAAGGCGCGCGTGGTGCCGTTGATGAACAGGCACAGGTAGACGACTTCGACCGGGCCCTTGGTATAGGAGATGTACACGAGCAGCAGCGAGGAGAGCGCGCGGATGCACTGCGCGACCGCGCCGATCATGCGCCGGTCGAGCCGGTCGGCCACCTGACCGGCCGGCAGCGAAAAGAGAAAGATGGGGATCACCTGGGCCAAGCCGACGAGCCCCAGGGCCATCGCTTCGTTGGTGCGGTTGTAGAGTTCCCAGCCGACGGCCAGGCTGAACATCTGCCCGCCCGTGGCCGTGATCAGCCCGCCGATCAGCAGCAGACGGTAATCGCGGTACCGCAACGCATGGTAGGGATCGTGGACGGCGGGGGGCGAGGCACTACTGCCATCGGCATCGTTCATACAGAGTCCGGAGTATATCCGAAGGCGCGGTTTTCGCCACGCGCTCAGGGACATCCGCCGCTGCACACGCGCGCCTGCCGGAAAATTGTGCCTGTACAGCTCCGCGCATTCATAGGTGCATGGCCAACCTTTTGCGAAATGCCGGGGAGATTCGGGCGCCTGCATCTATTGCCGGACGTTTTGCGTCCGATGGTCGAATACGCCCCGTCGTGGGTGGGTGCGTGGGACCGTCGTACGGAACCCGCGCCGAGGGAGGCCTTGCCAGCGGTGAGCGACGCCGATCGTTTCCGGGTACTCGAGACCAGGCCCAGCCTGCGCGCCGCGCAGGCGTTGAACGCGCCGTCCGAGCCCAGCCTGCTTCTGCCGCCGCTGCACGCGATGCCGATCGAGGACCTCGACGATGCCGGCGCGAACCGCGTGCGCTATCCGCTTCAGGACCTCTCCGACGATCCGCTGCTCTTCGGCGTCCCGCGCCATCCGTTCCAGGGGCAGGACGTGCCTTCGCTCGACGGCAACCTGCTGCTCCGCCGCCTCGGTTCGGGCGGCATGGGCACGGTCTACTTCGGGCTCCAGTCGCGGCTGCGCAAGGAAGTGGCCGTCAAGGTCATGCCGATCCAGGTGGGCGCGCAGGAACCTTCCCGCGCGCTGCGCTTCGTGCGCGAAGCGCAGCTCGCCGCGCGCATCCAGTCCCCGCATCTGGTGGGCGTGCAGGACGTGAACAAGCAGGCCGGCGTCTTCTACATCGTCATGGAATACATCCGCGGCGAGACCGCGGGCGATTACGCCAAGCGCGTGGTCAAGCAGGGCAAGCGGGGGCTCGAGGAGGCGCAGGCGCTGGAAATCTGCGCGGCCGCGGCCAAGGGCCTGGCCGCCGCGCACGCGGAAGGCATCATCCACCGCGACGTGAAGCCCGACAACATCCTCATCCCCACTTCCAAGAACGGCGAGGAACTCTATTTCGCACAGGCGAAGCTCGCGGACCTGGGCCTGGCCCGCAGCGTGGCCGGCGACCGCCCGCTCACCGAGGTCCAGGCCGCGATGGGCACGCCGGGCTTCATGGCGCCGGAACAGGCGCTGGACGCGCAGAGCGCCGGGAAGCCCGCCGACATCTTCGGGATGGGCGCGACGCTCTACTACCTGCTGGCGGGGCATTCGCCCTTCGCCGGGCGCGCGCCGATGAAGGTGCTCCTCGCCACCGTGCAGGAACCGCACGAGCCCATCGCGCTCCTGCGCCCCGAACTCTCCGGCGCCACGCGCGCCGTGCTCGAATGCTGCCTCGCCAAGGACCCGGAACTCCGCTACGCCGACGCGGCGGTGCTCAGCCATGTCCTGAAGGAGGCCCGCGCGGCGCTCGGTTCGTCGATCGTGCCCGCGCCCGATGCGCCCGCGCCGGCGCCCGAGCCTCCGCCCGCGCCGCCGAAGGAAGCGCCCGCGCCCTCGAGCGGCAGCCCGGCGGCGCCCATCGCCGGAAGCGCGGAACCGAAAAGCGACAGCTCGCTGCTGTACGCGGCGGGCAGGCTGGTGACCTTCGTGAGCGGCGCGGCGCAGCAGGGCTTGCGCAAGCTGCGCTTCGCGGCCGCGCTGGAAGCGATTCACCGCGCCAAGGCCGGTCCGACGGAAGACCGCTATCAGGTGGAACTCCTGGCCGCCCGCGCGCAGGTGGAAGGCGTGGAACCCAGCCACGCCGGCTTGTTCGAACCCTCCGACGACGCGAAGCTCCTGCGTGCGACCGAAGCGCTCCTGCGCGCGCTCCAGATCAAGCCCAAAGGCGACGAGGCCCAGGACCTCCTGGCGAAGCTCGGCGACCCCAACGAACTGCTGCTCGACCTGGGCGGCGACGTGCGCATGCCCCTGGTGCTCGTGCGCCCCGGCCAGTTCGAGATGGGCGATGCTTCGGGCGAAGTGGACGCGCGTCCGGTCCACCGCGTCGCGCTGCAGCGCCCTTTCTACCTCGGCAAGCACCCCGTCACGGTCCGGCAGTTCCGGCGCTTCGTGGAGGCGACGAACTACCGGACCGAAGCCGAACGCGGCGCCTCGGGCGCGACCATCGTCGGCAAGCAGTGGCGCGACGACGCGCGCGCCCACTGGGCCGACCCCGGATTCGCGCAGGACGACGACCACCCCGTCGTGCTGGTCACCTGGTACGACGCGCAGCATTTCCTGAACTGGGCCGTGCGGCAGGCGAAGCCCCTCTGGCCCGTGCCGGGCGAGATCGGCCTCGCGCTGCCCACCGAGGCGCAGTGGGAATACGCCGCGCGCGGCGCGGCCAACCGCCGTTATCCGTGGGGCATGGGCTGGGAAGGGCGCAAGGCCAACCACGCCGACCACAGCCTGCGCCATACGGGCGTCGAAATCTGGACGATGTCGGACGACGACGGCTACGCGTACACCTCGCCCGTGGGCCACTACGCCAACGCGAGTTGGTGCGGCGCGAGCGATCTTTCCGGCAACGTGTGGGAATGGTGCCGCGACTACTTCGCCGCCGATTACTACCAGCAGTCCCCGCCGCGCGACCCCGCCGGCCCCGCGAAAGGAACCAAGCGCGTCCTCCGCGGCGGCTCGTGGTTCGACCAGCCCAAGCAGTGCGTCGCGACCTTCCGCCGCGCCGCCGACCCGTCCAGCGCGCACGCCCACACCGGCTTCCGCCTCGCGCTGACGTGGAAGCGCTGACGGACCCTAATCTCCCGAAAAACGGCACCCCCATCCCTGGCCCTCCCCCACTGTATGGACCGAGGACATGGGTAACACAATTAGGCCGTTTCCACATCCGGGGTGCGGAGGTCGATGCGGCCGATGCATTGGTGGCAGTAGTAGATCTCGTGTATGCCGTCGGCCGTCGTGGGGCGTAGCGCCAAGGGGGGAGGGCATTCGACCGCCGGCAGTACATATCCATCCGGCCAAGGATCGTGACCGTTTGAGTCAAAGGAATAACCCGAGCCGCGCAGCGGCAGGGGCCGCCTAGGCTTCAAACCACGAGCGCTTCTCGTCGTCGAGGGAGCCCCAGAACTCGTTCCAGGCTTCGAGGATGATGATCTCGATGTCCTTGACGTTCCACTTGCGGATGCGCAGGGTGCCGTAGCGCGCGCGGTCGAAGCGCGGGCGCGAGAGCACCTGGTACAGGCGCAGCTTGTGGTCGGCCAGGTAGTTGCCCGGGGCGAGGTCGCGGCGTTTCCAGAAGGCGTCGTTGTCGAAGTAGTGCTCGGCCACGACGTCGTCGGTCTCGCTGGGCGCCTTGAGAAAGAGAAAGTCGGCCAGGTTGCGGGCGTGCAGGAGGAAGCTCTCGAGGAACAGGCTCTCGGCATACCGTTCGTTCAGCACTTCGAAGAATTTCTCGCGGCGCGGGTCTTCGGGGTGGCGCATGATGCGCAGCACCTTCGCCGCCGACTGGAACATCGCGAATTCCTGAAAGATCATAGGCGCAGCTTCCTGCGCGCGCGGATGTACCGGCATGGCGTTCCCCCAAATACGAACTCGGCGCGCCCGGCCGCGCCGTTTGCTCCTCCGTTTCAATTGCAGGCCCGCGCATCATGCCGGAAAAACAGGCAAAATGCAAATTCGGCTTTAACGACATTCCGGATACTCAGGCGCGCATGCGCAGCGCGAGGTAGCGCCCCAGCGCTTCGTCGTAGGGCACGGCGGTGTTGATGCGGCAGTAATCCGCGCCGGCCTCGGCGCAGGCCTTCTTGAACTTGCCGCAGTAGGCCTCGAGCTGCTTCAGGTATTCGTCGCGCACGAAGCGCGGGTCCACCTGGACGCGTTCGCCGGTCTCGAGGTCGCGGAATTCGCTGAGCCTGGAAAAGGGGAACTCCACTTCGGACGGGTCGAGCAGGTGGAGGAGCAGGACCTCGTGCTTGCGGTGCCGGAAGTGGCGCAGCGCGCGCAGGAGTTCGGTCTCTTCGTCGTACAGGTCCGAGACGATCACGATGAGCGCGCGCTTCTTGATCGTTTCGGCCAGTTCGTGAAAGGGCCCGGCCATGGAGGTCTTTTCGCCGGCTTTGACCTTTTCGAGCGCGTCCATCAGGACGCGCAGGTGTTCGGGGTTCGCGCGCGGGGCGATGTACTGCCGGATCTGCCGGTCGAAGACGACCAGGCCGACGGGGTCCTGCTGATGGATCATCAGGTAGGCCAGGGAGGCCGCGAGGTAACAGGCGTAGTCGAGCTTGCCCAGATGCGCCTTCGCACCTTTAAGGAGCCCCCCGGAGGGGGCTTCGCCACGGTAGGCCATGCTGGCGCTGGCATCCAGGAGGACGTAGCAGCGGAGGTTCGTTTCGTCCTCGAACTGCTTAACGTGCAGCCGTTCGGTCCGCGCAAAGCTGCGCCAGTCGATATGCTTAAGCGGATCGCCGGGTACGTACATGCGGTGTTCGGCAAATTCGACCGAAAACCCCTTATAGGGGCTGCGGTGGAGGCCGGTCATGTACCCTTCGACGACGCCTCGGGCGACCAGGCTAAGTTTCCCCAGGCGGGCCATGGCCTTAGGGTCGAGGTACTTGAAAGGAGCCTTGGACATACCCTTAAAAGGTAGCGCCGGAGGGCCTGGAATCGAGTGCATCGTGTGCATAAGAAATTCTTGGACGATTCGCTTTTCAAGCCGGTAAAGGCTGCTAATCTGTTGGCCACCTTCGCGTTGCCAACTTGGAGCACGCACGACCCTAGAGGAAACATCGGAGCACCATGGCATGATCGAACCGATTCGTGACAAAAAGAAAGACCTGAAATTCGATTTGGTCGGCAGCATCCCGTTCGTCATGATGCACATTTCCGTACTGGCCGTGATCTTTACCGGCTTCAGTTGGCCCGGCGTCGCGGTTGCGGTCGTGTTGTACTTCGTCCGCATGTTCGCGATCACGGGCGCGTACCACCGGTACTTCTCGCACCGCTCGTACAAGACCAGCCGCTGGTTCCAATTCGTGCTCGCCTTCTGGGGCACGACCGCGGCGCAAAAGGGTCCGCTCTGGTGGGCCGCGAATCACCGCCACCACCACCGGCACTCCGACACCGACGAAGACCTGCACTCCCCCGGCCTGCACGGCCTGTGGTGGGCGCACGTCGGCTGGATCACCAGCACCAAGTGGAACAGCACGGACTTCGAGGGCATCAAGGACTTCTCGAAGTACCCGGAGCTGCGCTGGATCAACAAGCAGTACCTCCTCGCCCCGCTGCTGCTCGCCCTGGGCGTGTACAGCTTCGGCGCGCTGCTCGAATCGACCGGCACCTTCGGCCTCGCCGCCACCTATCCATTCCTCAAGACGACCGCGATGCAGATGCTGATCGTCGGGTTCTTCATCAGCACGGTCGTCCTGTACCACGGCACGTTCTGCATCAACTCGTTCGCGCACCTGATCGGGGCGAAGCGCTACAAGACCGGCGACGAGAGCAAGAACAGCCTGATCCTGGCCCTGATCACGCTCGGCGAAGGCTGGCACAACAACCACCACTATTACCCCGGCAGCGAACGCCAGGGCTTCTTCTGGTGGGAAGTGGACATCACCCACTACGTCCTCAAGACGTTCTCGCTGTTCGGGCTGGTCTGGGACCTCAACAATCCCGCCCCGCACGTCCTGGCGATGGGCCCCTCCGGCAACGTGAAGCTCGCCACGGCCCCCGCGCAGCCGGCCATGAAGGGCGCGACGCTGGAAGACGAAGCGCTGGCGTAAGCCCGCAGGACTCCGCTGAAATAAAAACGGCCCGCGCAAGCGGGCCGTTTTTGTTGGTGCGCCGCGCCGCGTACTAGCGCCCGCGGAACTTCCGCAGCAGGCGCATGAATTCCTTCAGGTCGCGAGGCGGCGGGGCCTCGAACTCCATCCGTTCGCCCGTCGTGGGGTGCGTGAAGGCCAGCTTCCAGGCGTGCAGGGGCAGGCGGTTCAGCACCACTTCTTCGCCCGATTCCTTCTCGCTGGTAAAGAGGTCGAACTCGCGCATGCGCAGCGGGCTGCGGCGTCCGTAGATCTGGTCGTAGGCGAGCGGGAAGCCTTCGCCCGACAGGTGCACGCGAATCTGGTGCATCCGCCCGGTCTTCGGTTCGCATTTCAGCAGCGTGAAGCCCTTGTAGCGCTTCAGCACCGAGAACCCGGTCTCGCAGGCCTTGCCCGCGGGGTCGCCCGGTTCGAGCGGCACGCCGACCTTCAGGTTTCGCTGGGGCTTGCCAGTACGCTTGCGCCGCACCCAGTCGGGCACGCCCCGGCGCGCGCGCGGCGGGGCCTGCTCGCGCCGGGCCTCGTCGGCGTTCTTGCGCACGTACTTGATCGCGGCGGTGACGACCTTTTTTTCCCAGGGCACGTCGCCGCAGGCGATGGCGAGGTACTGCTTGCCGATGCGGCGGGCCTCGAAATCCCGGATGAGCTTGTCCCGGGCCACGGGGTTCTTCGCGACCAGCAGGCAGCCGGTGGTCTCCATGTCCAGGCGGTGGCAGAAGAAGAAGCCCGGGACGTCGCCTTTGGACGGCGCGGGCACGGGCTCGCCGTCCTCGTCGTCGGAATCTTCGCCGTCGCCGCGCGGAGCTTCGCGCAGCCAGGCTGCGTCGGCGCGCGGCGGGTAGGCCTTCTCGAGCACGTCCTCGAGGGTCTCGCGGCGGGTCAGGCCGTCCTGATTGCGGTGAATGGGAATCTCGGCGGGCTTGTTCAGCACCAGGATGTCGTCGTCTTCGTACAGGCGCGCGACCTGGCGGCCGTGCGAAGTCGCCAGGCGCGGGGCCTTGGCCTGGTCGATCACCGCCTTGCCTTCGGGTTCGCCGGGGTCGGGGAATTCGAAGCGGTCGCCGGCCTCGACGCGTTCGCTCCCGCGCGCGACCTTGCCGTTCAAGCGCACGGCGCCGGCGTGAAAGAGCGACTTCGCGGCGCGGCGCGTGATGGCGGGGACGAGCGCGCAGAGCGCCCGGTCCGAGCGGAACCCGGCGTGTTCCGGCGCGACTTCGATGGAGGCAGCTTTTTCGAAAGACATGGCCGCGGGATCTTAACACGAAGCCCGCGTCCCGAAAGGACACGCGCCGCGCTCCTGCGCTTTTGTTGGGAAGCGTCACGAGTACAACTAAGGGACTATTTCACGGAAACGGACGATATGGAACCCGAACCCGACGCGCTTCCCGGCGAACCCCAGGCGCCCTCGTTCCGTCTTCAGGAACTGAAGGACGCGCAGAAGGCCTGCGAACATCTGTTCCATTTACTACGAATACCAGACGCTGAAGTACTTCCAGACGCGCGTCTGGGCCCGCCTGGCCGCGCGGCGCGAACGCATCCTGAAAGAACGCAAGAAGGCGCGCCGCTTGCAAGATGCCGCCGCAACCGGCGCGGAAGACGCCGGCGAGGCGGACGACTTTCCCGAGGATGCCGCGGAAGAAGCGCCCGGCGCTACGGCCGGATGATCTCGGGTTCGTCGTCGCCGATTTCCGAACCGTAGTTCATTTCCATCTGCGCCTCGGCCTCCTGGAGCATGTGCTCGCGCAGGGAGGCGTTCAATTCCAGCTCCAGGTCGCCGAGATCGAGGGTCTTCCCGGCCTCGACCGTGACGGTCTTGAGCAGGCGCGGCTTTTGGGCGTCCTCCTGGACCTTGGCCACCGCGGCGGCCTTCGCGCGCGCGCCGTAGCGGTTGTAAAAGGTCATGCTCGCGTAGATGCGGTATTCGCCCGGCGGCAGTTTGTCGATGCAGAAACGGTTCTGCGGCTCCGGCTTCAGCGCCTCGGGCACCTCGCCCACGATCACGGGCGCGTTGCGCGTCGAAAAATCGCTCGGCAGGTTGTAGTTCATCGAGCCGCTCGAGGCCTCGCCCACGAGGCTGATCGTCACGGTGCCCAGGCTCATGTTGCCGAAAGACGCGCCCTGGTTCGGCTCCTCCTTCAATTTCACCATCGCGGTGACGGTCGCGCTGCCTTCGGCCGGTTTCACGGGCGTCGCGGGCATTTTCTCAAGGTCCTCGAAGCCGTGCTCCAGCGGCACGACCTTCACGTCGCGCACGATGCAGCGGGCGTCGAGGCGGGAGGCGCGCCCGTTCCGGGATTGGGCCTTGGTCTGGTCGGGTTCGATCACCAGGTCGTACGCGCCGGGCGCGACGCCGAAAAGCGAGGCGACGCCTTTGTCGTCGGTGCCGGCCCAGGCCTGCCCCGGGGCGCGGCGGCGCGTGCCGGCGTAGCCTTCCTTGGCCGGGTCCCACATGCCGGGCGGGGTGATCCAGACCGAGCGGTTGCGGCCGGCCTCGCCCAGGTCCACCTTCATGCCGCCGACGGCGTCCATCTTCACCGGCAGGTCCACCGAGGCCTTTTCGAGCGTGATCTCGTCGTCGGAGACCAGCGTCAGGCGCGGGTGCGCGGTCGTGATGGTGTATTTGCCCGGCTGGAGGTTCTCGAAGCGGTAGCGGCCCTGCTCGTCCAGGCCCGAGGTGCTGGCCGCCTGGACGTTCGGGTCCGACGAACGCAGGATCAGGACCACCACGGAGGGCTTGACGCTGGCCGGCAGCGCGACCGTTCCGGACAGTTCGAGCGCCTTCTTCATCGTCACGCTCTGGGTGCCCTCGCCGTCGCTGGGAACCTCCAGTTCGACCGGCGTTTCGAGGTAATAGCCGTCCAGGGCGAAGAGGAAGGAGCGCGTGCCCGAGGCGAGCCCGCTGAAGTAGACTTCGCCCTTGTCGTTGGTCGCGCGGGTCTTCGGCTGCGCCTGCCGGCCGTAATAGTTGCGGTTGCCCATGCCGGAGACGGGCGTCACGCGCACGCCCTTCAGGGGCTGCCCATCGCCGTCCTTGACGGCAAAGCGCGCCTTGCCGAACGTCTGCGCTTCCAGGCGCACGTCCAGGTTGTCCAGGTTCAGGCCGTCCTTGGTCAGGTCCACGTTCTTGGGCTTGTACCCGGAGATGCGGACGAGCAGGCGGTAGGGTTCCATGGTCGCGAAGTCGTCGCCGGAGAACGAGCGGTTGAAGTTGAACTTCCCGCCCTTCGCCAGCCCCGAACTCCAGCTCCCGGAACTCATCCCGCCCATGTAGCGGTACAGCATGGTGACGTTGCCCGCGTCCACGGTCGAACCGTCCGGCTTCGTCACCGTGCCCACCACGCGCATGGAAGTGACCGTCTTGCCGCCGGCCTTCTCGTTGGCGGGAATCTTCAGTTCCGGAGCCGCGGCGGTCTTGCCGTCCTCGACCTTGACGCCCCAGACGATGCCCATGCGGTTGTTCGGCAGAAAGGTCAGAATCGCGTACTCGCCCGGCGCAAGGCCCTTCACTTCGTACGCGCCCTCGGCGTTGGTGACGACGTTCTCGCCCCCGCCACGCCCGCCGAAGCGCTGCCGCCGGTACCAGAACATGTTCTGGAGCTGCCCGTTCTGGTTGCTCAGGTCCTGCGCCTCTTCGACCGGCAGCGCCAGGATCTGCAGGTTGGGCTGGCCCTTGCCCGAAGCATTCAGCATCTTCCCGGCGATCTTGCCCCCGGGCCCCGGCTTGGGCGCGTCCACGCTCGCCGTCGCGGCGGCCTCCACCTTGACGCCGCGCAGCACCACCGGCGTCATGCCCTGGCGGCTGACCGTGATGCGGTAGGTTCCCGGGCGGCGGTCCTTGAGTTCGATCACGCCGTTCTCGTCGGCTTCCTGTTCGGCCTCGTTTCCTCCCATGCCCCACTGCATGCGCATGAAGACGTTCATCCGCGTCACGTCGCGGCGGATGGGCAGGTCGGAACGCTCCGCTTCCACAAAGGCCTTGCCCTTCGCGGCGGGCTTGTCGCCGTCCATCAGGCGCACCTTGATCGAGCCCAGCGCCTTGGCCTTCTTTTCCAGCTTGATCGGCTCGGCGACCACCGTCTCCTCGCCTTCCCGCAGGGTCAGCTTGCGCATCACCAGGGGAACGTAGTCGTCGTGGCGCACGATCCCGATCAGGTTCGTGTGCTGAATCTTGTCGATCGCGACCTCGCCCTTGGCGTCGGTGCCGCCGGTGTTGTTCGAATTCAGGAGCCCGTTGCCGCCGTTCTGGAGCATGTCCACGTCGAAGTCTTCGTAGTCGTAGCCCTGGTTGTAGATCAGCGCGAGCGTCGCGTTTTCGACGGGCTTGCCGGTCTCGGCGTCCACCACGGTCGCGCGCATGCGCGCGCCCTTGGAGAGCACGTACTGGATGCGGTTCTCGCCCTGATGCAGATTCACCTGGTAGATCGTCTGCGCCGAGGCGGGAAAGGCGCCCTTCCAGCCGACGTTGACGTTGGTCTGCGCCGGGGCGATGCCCTTCACCAGCGCGTAGCCGTCCTTGTCGGTGACAATGCTCTTCGTCTGGCGGTTGCGGGCGCCGATGCCGATCGTCTGGCCCGTGTAGCTGTAAAAGTTGACGTCCGCGTCCACTTCGGGCAGCGGGTTCCCGGAACGGTCCATGGCTTCGAAACGGATGGTGGCGCGGCTGAGCAGCCCGAGCAGGCGCTGGGCCGTTTCCTTCACTTCCAGGTCGTCCTCGTCCTGCGCGGCCTTCTCCAGCGCCTCGCGGGCCTCCTCGCCGTAGGCCTTCAACCCCTGCGCGGCCGCCTGGCGCTGGTCGAAGTCGCCCGTCCTCAGCACCTGGATCAGTTTCTCGGGCGATTCCGCGGGCTTGACTTCCTTCTCGTCTTCGTCGTCCTGCTCGGTCTTTTTCTCTTCGGTCTTCTTCTCGTCCTTCTTGACGACGAGCGGGTCGGCCTCGGCGGCCTGCACGCCGGCCAGCCAGAGCCACCCCAGCGAAACGCTCAGCCCCGCCGCCAGCACCTTCCTCGTCATGGAGACCTCCCGCCGTCCGCGTTCGCCCGAAAGCACCATGCGCACTTTCGCGCACGGCTCGATGCTCGTTGAATTCAACCCATTAGATGCCCGGAAGATACCCTTGGTTTACCGATTCCAAAGCTTTCCTTTGCGTCCCCGCAGGCTTTGAACCCATCCGCGCATCGTCGTTCGTCTTTAGGACTCGGTTCAAGGCGAGACGGTGACACGTTTTGTCGATTTACGGACGCGCGCGCCGGCCTATAGTCGAGTCCCTGCAAATCTTAGTGGAGAGCCCCGACATGTCCAGCATGGCCGCCCCCGTCGATACGCGCACTTGGCAGCCCGTCATCGGGCTCGAAGTTCATGCGCAATTGAAGACCGATACCAAGCTTTTCTGCGGCTGCGAGACCAGCTTCGGCGCGCCGGCGAACACGAAAGTCTGCCCGGTCTGCCTGGGCCTGCCCGGCAGCCTGCCCGTGATGAACGGCAAGGCCTTCCGCTTCGCGCTCAAGGCCGCGCTGGCCCTGAACTGCACGATCGCCAAGTTCACCAAATGGGACCGCAAGAATTACTACTACCCCGACCTGCCCAAGAACTACCAGATCAGCCAGTACGACCTGCCCTTCGCGACCAAAGGTTGGTTGGACATCACCCTGCCCGACGGCCAGGCCCGCCGCATCGGCATCACTCGCGTGCATCTGGAAGAAGACGCGGGGAAGCTCTTGCACGACGAATCCGGGGCCGGCGGCGAATCGGGCGTGGACCTCAACCGCGCCGGGACCCCGCTGATCGAAATCGTCAGCGAGCCCGACCTGCGCACGCCCGCCGAAGCCCGCGCGTACATGGAAGCGCTCGCCAAGGTCCTGCTCTACCTGGATGTCTGCGACTGCAACATGCAGGAAGGCTCGCTGCGCTGCGACGCGAACGTCTCGATCCGGCCCACCGCGGATGCGCCCTTCAAGACGCGCCGCGAGATCAAGAACATGAACAGCTTCCGCTTCGTCGAAGCGGCCGTCGAGACCGAGATCGGGGAGCAGAAGGAGATTTACGCGAACGGCGGGACCGTGCTGCAGCAGACGCGGCTCTTCAACGGCCAGACCGGCGAGATCCGGACGATGCGCAACAAGGAGGAAGCCAGCGACTACCGCTACTTCCCCGAGCCCGACCTGCCCCCGGTGACGCTCACCGAGGCCGACCTGGACGGCGTGCGCGGCGAGATCACCGAACTGCCCGAGGAACGCCTGAAGCGCTACATGGAGGTGCTCAAGCTGAGCGAGAAGGACGCGGGCGTGCTCGTCGAGTTCAAGGAGATGGGCGACTACTTCGAACAACTCCTCGCGGAAGGCATCGCCGCCAAGACCGCCGCGAACTGGCTCATCAGCGACTGCCAGGGCGTCCTGAAGGAAAAGTACCTCACCATCGCCACCTGCGGCATCGCGCCCAAGGCCATGGCCGACCTGCTCAAACTCGTCGAGGCCGGCACGGTGAACCGCGCGTCCGCCAAGAGCACCGTCTTTCCCGCGATGCTCGACGCCAAGGGCGAGAAGTCCGCCGAGGCCATCGTAAAGGAACAGGGCCTGGCCCAGGTAAGCGACAGCGGCGAGATCGAGAAGAAGATCGACGAAGTCCTCGCGAAGAGCGAGAAGCTGGTGAAGGATTACCTCTCCGGCAAGGACGCCGTCGTCAACGCGCTCTTCGGCGCCTGCATGAAGGCCTTCCAGGGCAAAGCCAACCCCGCCGTCATCCGCCCGCTGCTGGAACAGAAGCTGAAGAAGCTCCGCGAAGGTTGAAGCTGCTGTTCACCTCGGAGGGCGGAGCATGTCGTCAAGCCGCGCCGACGGCACACACGAGATCTATTACTGCCACCAATGCATCGGCCGCATCGACCTCCGCACTCCGGAAGAGGAAATGATGGCAACGAATGGATGCGGCCATGCCGGTTAGCGAGGTCTCACGCCCTTTTCTCCAGGCTTGAGTCAATACGCTAGTGCCGTAAACTCTGGGCCAATTGCACCGCACGAAGCCGGGATACATCTCATGTGGGCGCTGCTGACGCAGTTCTTCGTCAATCCGGCCTTTCTGCTCGGGCTGGGAGCGGTGGCGATTCCGGTGATCCTGCATCTGCGCTTCCGCCGCACCGCCACCGAAGTCCCGTTCCCCTCGCTCAAGCTGCTCCAGCTTTCCACGCGCAGAGTCGCCCGGCGCAAGAAGGTCGAAGACCTGCTGCTGCTGGCCGCGCGCGCGCTGCTGCTGGCCTGCCTGGCGCTCGCGCTGGCCAAGCCGTTCCTCAAGGCCAGCGGCGCGCTGGCTTCGCGCACGGGCGTGGCGGTGGCCATCGTCTACGACAACTCGGGTTCCATGGCGACTCGGGTGGGCGGGCAGCGCCGCGTGGACCTCGCCCGCGCCCGAGGCGAAGAGATTCTCTCCGGCGTGCAGGGCGACGGCTCGCGCGCGGGCCTGTACCTCGCCGCCGGGGCCGATCCGGAAAAGCCCGGCCAGTCGCTCACCGCGCGCTTCGACGACGTGCGCAACGCGCTCGGCCAGGCGGAACCTTCGCCGCGCCGCGCGGACCTGGCCGCGGCCGTCGCGCGCGCGCTCGACGACCTGGCGAACTCCAGCGAGCCGCACCGCGAACTGTACCTCGTGACCGATCTGCAGGCGCGCGGGCTGCGCGAGGCCCTGGAAGGCTTGAAGGGCCGCGAGAAGTCCTCGGCGCTCTCGGTGGCGGTTGTCCCCGTTGCGCCGGGCCGGCCGAACGACCTGGCAGTGACGGACGTGCAGGTCTCCGGGCGCGGGATGCTGGCCAACGTGCCGCTGACCGTCGAGGCCACGCTGCGCAACCTGGGCGAAGCCCCCGCCGAAGCGCAGGCCGAACTCTTCGTGGACGGCGCGCGCACCACGGCTCGCACGGTGAAGGTCGGCGGCGGCTCGACGGCGACCGTCGCGTTTCCCCTGCGCTTCGCCGAAGGCGGGGCGCGCGCCGCGGCCGTGCAGGTGGGGCAGGACGAAAACCCGCTCGACGACCGCCGCGTGCTCGCGCTGCCGCTGGAAGACGCCGTGCGCGTCCCGGTAATCGAAGGCGCCGCGAGCGCGCTCGATTACCAGAACGCTTCGTTCTACGTCGCGAAGGCGCTCGACCCGTTCGCCGCGGGCGAAGGGGATGGCCGCACGGCCGGTTCGGGCGTGCGGCCGCTCAAGGTCCCCGAACAGGCGCTGCTGGGCGACGACTTGGGCAAGTTCCGCGCGATCTTTCTGCTGAATCCGGGCAAGTTGAGCCTCGAGGCGCTGACGCGGCTGAAGCGCTACGTCCGGGCCGGCGGCGGGCTGGTGATCTTTCCCGGCGACGCCACCGACGGCCCGCGCCTGACCCAGGACCTCGGCCTCAGCGCTTTCGAAAAAGGCGCGCCCAACGGCGACGGCATCCTGCCCGCGCGACTTGGGAAACGCTTCGGGCAGCCGGTCTCGGCTCAGCGCGCGGGCGACGACGAAACCCCCGGCGTGCGCATCGTGGACATGGCCTTCACCCATCCGGTGCTTGCGCCCTTCAAGGGCCTCGACCGCGGGCTCTTTACGGCCGTCGAAGCGCACGCCGGCTTCGAACTCGCCGTGCCCACCGGCAGCCCCGCCGAAGTGCTCCTGACGCTCGATGGCCAACGCCCGTTCCTCGTCGGCGGCCCCGCGGGCGCGGGCGAAGTCTACCTCTTCGCGTCCGCCCCGACGCCCGACTGGACCAACCTGCCGGTGCGCTCGGGCGGCATTTTTCTGCCGCTGATGCACACGCTGGTCCATCATCTGGCGGGAAAAAATCTGCGCGCGGGCTCGCTCGTCGTCGGCAGGAACGTGCTGCGTCCCGCCGCGGAGAATCCGCAGAAGATGCTCCTCATTGCGCCCGACGGCGCCGAACAGACGGTCGAAGCCCCCGCCGGGCAGGCCCTCGCCGCGGACCTCGACCGGCCCGGCGTCTGGCGGCTCAAGCCTGCCCACGCAGGCGAACCCCGGCCCGGCCCGAAGCCCGATCCGGCCAAGGAGCCCGCGGCCGCCGATCCCGCGGCCAAGGCCACCGCCGCGACCGGCCCGCTCGGCGAGGACGAACAGGTTTTCTCGGTGAACCCCGATCCCGACGAGGCCGATGTGGACGCCCTCGCGCCCGCCGAGGTGCGCGAATCCTTCGCCGCCGTCGCGCAGGAAGCCGTGCTCGCCGACGGCCCCGACGGCCTGGCCGCCGCGCTCAAGCGCATCCGCGAAGGCGTCCCGCTCTGGAATGCCCTGCTCGTCTGCGTGCTGGTGCTCGCCGTCGTCGAAGTCTGCCTCGGCGGACGCACGGCAGCGCCCACGGGCTCCGCGTGACTGTGCGAACGAATTCACGGTCAAGAACCAAGAACCAAGAACCAAGAACCAAG
>JAHCJK010000125.1 GCA_026184295.1 Planctomycetota bacterium | reverse complement strand
TGCCCGTGGCGCCTGCGGTGCCCGTGGCGCCTGCGCCGCCCGCCGGCGCGGCCGATTGGACCGACCTGCTGCGCGGCATCGATGCCGAGCGCGACGCGGTGGCGGGGCGCTGGCACAACGACAGGGAAGGGCTCTCCTGCGAGGTCCCGCCGGTCTGGAATTCCAGCGTCATCGAACTGCGCCCGCCGCCGGCCGAAGAGTACGATTTTCGCGCCGAGTTCACCGTCAACCGGCACCCTCGGGACGGGTGGGGGCGGGGGGAAGTCTGCCTGATCTTCAACGCCGAAGGCAAGCACGCGCGTTTCGCGCTGTGGAGCCTGGATTTTTATCACATCGGATTCGTCTGGGACCGCCGCCACTTCGTGGTGATGAACGCGACGGCCTCGAACAACGTCACGATGGCGCGCCAGCCCGCGCAACTGGAACAACTGCGCACCTACACCGCCCACATCGAAGTGCGCAAGGACCTCGTGAAAGGGTACCTCGACGGCAAGCTGATCACCGAGTGGCGGCCGAACGATTTCACCGAAAACGACATGGCCTCCTTCGTCCTGCGCGACCGGCAGAAGCTGGGCGTGGGGGCCTACCAGAGCCAGGTGCGCTTCACGAAGCTGGATGTCCGGCCCGCCACGCGCTGACGCCCCCCGTTTGCACCGTCCGCCGAAGCCTCCGTTTTAGGCGCATTTCCGGCTTGCATGTAACAATGTATCATGTAATGTTACATTGTTACAGACGAGGAGGCTCCGCATGACCGCCACGCTCCAGCATTTCGTGCAGGCCCGCCGCATGGACGGCATCGACATCAAGACCAGCGTGGACCTGCTGCGCCGCTACGCGTTCCTCGAACGCGCCTGCATCCGCGCCCTGGCCGGGTGGTTCCTGGTCGAGCCCGCCTACGAACGCAAGATCGTGGTCGGCTACCATCTCTGGTCGCACGCCGAACGCGTGGACGCCCTGCGCCGGCGCGTGAAGGAACTCCGCGGCGGCCACGGCGAAGCCAACACCGAACCGGCGCTCGCGCGCCTGGGCGAGGAACTCGTCCACGCGCCCGACCCCGAGAGCTTTCTCGCGGGCATGCGCTGGCTGCTGGGCGAGATTGCGGAAGCCTACGGCGCGCATCTGGCGGCGGGCGATTCCAGCGCCAACGCCGGCGAAGTTCGCCTGATCCGCCGCCTGCTGCCGGACGTGGGCGCGCAGCTCGACTGGCACCGCGCGCGCCCGGCGGTCGAAAACCCCGCGGCCAAGGCCTGGACCGCGCGCCTGGCGCAGTTCCTGGCCGCCGCGGGCGGCGTGACGGGACTTGAACCGCGCGCGGAAGCGCCGGCGAGTTCCGCGGCGTTGCGCTTCGAACGCCCGCGCACGCTGCACTTCGACGAACGGATCAAGCCGGGCGCGTTCGAGAACTACGACGCGCGCATGGACCGTCCGTTCGAAGACCGGCGCATCGCGGAGATGGAAATCTTCTTCAACGAATTCTACGCCGCCGCGCTGCTCGCCAGCATCCTCTTCGACGCCTGGAACGCACACGCGCCGTGGGAGTTCTTCTTCGACCTCTCGCACCATTTCTGGGACGAAGTGCGCCACGCGGAGTTCGGCGTGCGGCGGCTGAAGGAACTGGGCGTCGAACCGAAGACCGTCAACCTGGTGCTCTTCGAACAGTCGCAGGGCCTGCCGTTCCTGCACCGGCTCTGCTACCTGACGCTGGGGCTGGAAGTCTATTACATGCCGCGCAAGAAGCCGCGCGTGAAGCGCTACGAGGAGGCCGGCGACCACCGCACGCAGCTCTTCGCCGACGTGGACTGGTCCGACGAAGGCAACCACGTCCAGTACGGCCGCAAGTGGGTCGAATTCTTTCTCGAAGACGACGCCCGTTCGGTGCAGGACCTGCAGAAGGAGATCTCCGACCAGCTTAAAGAGGTGGCGAAGACGATGCCCGCGGGTCAGCTTTCGCCCTGGTAGGTGCGCCGGTAATTTCCCGTTGACATTCGAGCGCAATTCGCTTCAATACGCCCCATGGTTACGACGTACGCCACCCCCAGCGCTGCACCCTCGAACGGAGGCTTCACCGCCCGCGGAAATAGACCCGCGGGCGCGTGCCTCGTACGCTAAGCGCTTTCCCTGCACTTCCCTTAAAATTTCGTATACTGTTCGCCGATCTCTTAAGCGGCTTTGCGTCGGGCGTTGCGCCCTCGGAACGGGCATTTTTGCAGGCATCACGGTTGGAAAGGACGTTTTCCATGAGCATGATCAAGGTTCCCACGCCCCAGGAAATCAACGCGGGCAACCGCATTCTCGTCTTCGACACGACGCTGCGCGACGGCGAACAGTCCCCCGGCGCGACCATGAACCTGGACGAGAAGCTCCAGGTCGCGCGGGCGCTCACGCGGCTGAAGGTGGACGTGATCGAGGCCGGCTTCCCCATCGCCAGCCCGGGCGACCACGACGCCGTCAAGGCCGTCGCGGAAGAAGTGGACGGGCCCATCGTCTGCGGGCTCGCGCGCAGCCTGGAAAAGGACATCAGGGCCGCGGCGAGCGCGCTCAAGAACGCCAAGTACCCGCGCATCCACGTCTTTCTCGCGACGAGCGCCATACACCGGCAGTTCAAGCTGAAGAAGGCGAAGGAGGAGATCGTCAAGCAGGCCGTCGAGGCCGTGAAGATGGCGCTCTCGTTCTGCAAGGACGTGGAGTTCAGCCCCGAGGACGCCAGCCGCACGGAGCCGGAGTTCCTCTGCGAAGTCGTCGAGGCCGTCATCAAGGCGGGCGCGACGACGGTGAACATTCCCGACACGGTCGGCTACGCCGTGCCCGAGGAATACGGCGCGCTGATCCACACGCTCAAGACCAAGGTCCCGAACATCGACGAAGCCGTGATCAGCGTGCACTGCCACAACGACCTGGGCCTGGCGGTCGCGAACAGCCTGACGGCGGTGAAGTTCGGCGCGCGGCAGGTGGAATGCACGATCAACGGCATCGGCGAACGCGCGGGCAACGCGGCGCTCGAAGAAGTCGTCATGGCCATGCGCACGCGCGGGAAGTACTTCCCGTATTCGACGAACATCGACACGCCGAAGATCTGCGCGACCTCGCGGCTGGTGAGCAACACCACCGGCATCCACGTGCAGCGCAACAAGGCCATCGTGGGCGAGAACGCCTTCGCGCACGAATCGGGCATCCACCAGGACGGCGTGCTGAAGGAACGCACCACCTACGAGATCATGCATCCGGCCGACGTGGGCGTCGATCAGAGCAAGCTCGTGATGGGCAAGCACTCCGGGCGCAACGCCTTCGGCACGCGCCTGAAGGAACTGGGCTACGAACTGGACGAGAAGCGCCTGGCCGAGGCCTTCGAGAAGTTCAAGGTGCTCTGCGACAAGAAGAAGACGATCTACGACGCCGACCTGGTCGCGCTCGTCGAAGACCAGTTGGTCACCGCCGGACCGATCTGGGAACTGGACCTGCTCCAGGTGACCAGCGGGAACCGCTCGGTGCCGACGGCGACGGTGATCCTGCGCAAGGGCAGCGGCGAGACGGCGCAGACCTTCCGCGACGCCGCGATCGGCGACGGCCCCATCGACGCGCTCACCAACGCCATCGACCGCATCACCGGCATGACCGGGCAGCTCCTCGATTTCCAGGTCCAGTCGGTCACCGAAGGGCGCGAAGCGCAGGGCGAAGTGAACGTGAAGGTGGACTTCGGCGGGCAGCTCGTCCACGGCCGCGGCTTCAGCACCGACATCGTGGAAGCCTCCGCGAAGGCGTACCTCAACGCCGTCTGCCGCGCGATCGTGACCCAGAGCGCGAAGTCGCCGGAGATCGAGCGCCCCGGGCACATCGCGCCGGCGCCGCGCGGGGTGGCGACGCCGTAACGGCAGTGGTCAGTGAACAGTGGACAGTGATTAGTGGTCAGTGAACTGCAAAAAGAGAAGGGCGGGCCGTGAGGCCCGCTCTTTTTTTAGTTTGTTTTGATCCACTTTTTCCAAATGGCCAAAGCAATGGGCGCGCCGAAGGCCACCATGATCAAACCAGCCACGTTGCCTTGGATGCCCGTGGGCCTTCTTCGCTCAATTACATAGAAGCTTAGCGATACCGCGATAAACATGATGATGTAGGCGACGGTCAGAATCAGCCAATCCAGGGTTCGCGTACTGTGCTTCCGCAGATTCCAGCCCACACAAGCAAAAACAAGCACGTTGAAGACAATGAGCACCATGGTCCAAACGGTCGAGACTTCGATGGACTGAATTTCGTTGGAATAAAAACCGTAATGGAGAAGGATAAAATCGATACCGCACTGCGTGAGCGCGAGGAATCCCAATAAGGGGTAGTGCTGATCGAATCGTTTCAGCGACATGCCCGGCTCCGGCTGTGATTGTCAATCAGCCTGCGCAGCTTTAGGGTGCTTGCAAGGATGAAACGGGGTTCAAAACATGAAGACCATTCGCTGGGGCATCATCGGCTGCGGGAACGTCACCGAGGTCAAGAGCGGGCCGGGGTTTCAGAAGGCGGAGCATTCTCGGCTCGTGGCGGTGATGCGGCGCGACGGGGCCAAGGCCGCCGACTACGCCCAGCGCCACGGCGTGCCTAAGTGGTACGACGACGGCGACAAGCTGATCGCCGATCCCGAGGTGGACGCGGTCTACGTCGCGACGCCCCCGGATTCGCACGAAGCCTACGCGCTCAAGGCCGCCGCGGCGGGCAAGCCGGTCTACATCGAAAAGCCGATGGCGCGCAACCACGCCGAATGCCTGCGCATGGTCGCCGCCTGCAAGGACGCCGGCGTGCCGCTCTTCGTCGCCTACTACCGGCGCATGCTCCCGCGCTTTCTCAAGCTCAAGGAACTCGTCGCGAACGGGGCCGTCGGCGAGCCGCGCTTCGTGCGCGTGACGCTGTACGCTTCGCCCGACAAGAGCGAACTCGACCGTGCGACGCTGCCGTGGCGCGTGATCCCCGAGATCGCCGGCGCGGGCAAGTTCCTCGACCTGGCCTCGCACACGCTGGACGTGCTCGATTACGTCCTCGGCCCCGTCACGCAGGCCGTGGGCCTCGCGGACAACCAGGCCAGGCTCTACGACGCCGAAGACGTCGTCTCCGGTTCGTGGACGCACGCGAACGGCGCGGTCGGCACGGGCATCTGGTGCTTCGCGGCGTACGTGCGGCCGTGGGAAGACAAGATCGAGATCGTGGGCAGCGAGGGCAAGCTGAGCATGTCCACGTTCGGCGGCGATCCGGTCGTGCTCGACCGCAACGGCGCGCAGGAGACCTTCCCGCTCGAAAACCCCGCGCACATCCAGCAGCCGCTGATCCAGACGATCGTGAACGAACTCAACGGGCAAGGCGTCTGCCCCAGCCACGGCGAATCGGCCGCGCGCACGAGCTGGGTGATGGACCAGATGCTGCTCGGCTGGCGCAAAGGCCGGCCGTACTGATGCTCCATCAGGCCAGCCTGGCCGACCTGCGCGACGGCGGGGTCTCCCGGGATTCCGGCCACGTGGTGCTGACCATGCGCCAGCATCCGCGCGGCGTGGAAAAGACGCTGCGCGACGAATACGTCAGCGACCTGGCGCCCTCGGCCGCGATGCTGAAGGAATTCCTGGCGCTCAAGCGCAAGCTCAACGGCGATCACAACTACGCCTTCCACGCCGCGGGCTACGAACGGAAGTTCGGGCTCTCGGAAAAGGGCATCGCCGAATTGAAAAGACTCGCGGAACTCGCGAAGGGCCGAGACGTCTATTTCATATGTCAATGCGAGGCGGACCAGCGCTGCCACCGCGAACTGCTGCTCCTGCTTGCGCGAAAGTGGTACCGCGCCGAGACCTCCGCGCTGCGCTTCGAATACCCCATCTTCGAGGCGCGCATCCGGCCGGGCGAACGCCTTTCGTGAGATCGTTCCGTCTTCGTAATGATGTGACTTGCCTTGCGTTAGCAGGTTGCAGGTAGCAACTGGGAGAGACCTCGAGCGATGAAGACCTGGCGCGTGCTTGGCGGACTCGTGGCGGCGGGCGGCGTGGCCGCGTGCGTCTGGGCCGCGAACTTCTGGCTCGGCCGGCCCGACCGCATCGCCGCCGAACGCCGCCGCGTGGCGCTCTTTGAAGTGCGCGACCAGATCATGCGCTACGAATCCGAAAAGGGCGCGCTGCCGAAGTCCCTCGACGACCTGAAAGGCCCGTACCTCCGCCCGGACCAGCTCGACGGCGCGCCGTACGTCTACGATCCGGTGCAGCGGCTCTTAAAGGAAGCGCGCGGCTGCCAGGTCGCGGGCCTCTGGTCGTACACGATGCCCGAACGCACCGCGGAACTGCCCGTGCCCGACGGATCGCAGGTCGCGCACACGAACGTTGCCCAGCCACCGGACGAAGCCAAATCCGCCGCGCCCGAGTCCCCGGCCAAGACCGAACCGGAACCGCCGTCCGCGCCCGAACCGAAGGGCCCGCTCGATCTGCTGACATCCTCCGCGTGCGTCGTGCCCGTGGGCCCGGACCTGCCCGCGCCGCCCGAGGGCGCGCTGGTCTTCGAAGCGGAGCACTTCAGCGAGACCAACTACGGCTGGGAAGTGCGTGCAGACGCGCAGGCCGGCGGCGGGGCCTACCTGCACTGCAAGGAAGGCATCGCCAACGGCCCGGGCCAGACGCGCTACGACATGGGCGACTTCTACAACGAACGCGCGACGAAGGACGTGACCTACCTGCGCTACCACGTGCGCGTGCCGCGCGCGGGCGCGTATTACGTCTACGGGCGCATGTGGACGACGGACACGAAGTGTTCGAACGCGATCTGCGTCGGCATCGACGAAGGCGGCCCGAACGTCGGCGCGATGGAAAACCGCACGCCCTACCGCTGGGTCTGGAGCCCGCTCAAGGACCACCCCAGGCAACTCGCGGCCGGCGACCATTTCATCCACCTTTTCATTCACGAAGACGGCGTGCGCTTCGACCAGTTCATCCTCAGCCCGACGCCGATCGACGGCGGCGCGGCCTACGCGAGCAACTTCGCGACGGGACGGGGCACCGCGTGGCAGGAAAAGACGGCCGCGCCCGCGCACCTTTCCTTCGATTACGAGACGATGGTGATGACGCCGGGCCTGCCGCCCCAGGCGCGCGTGGCCGTGCGCCGCCTGAAGGCGGGGCGGGGGCAGGCCACCCTGCGCGCGGTGCTGCGCGGCGCGGGCAAGGACGGCGCGGACTACGTGGCGCTCGAAGGCGTCGCCGAGCTGGAAAAACTCCCCGAGGTCGCGCTGCTGGCGCTCGATTTCAAGGGCCTGGACCTGGCCGCGCTGCCGCGCCGCGAATACCTGCTGCACGCGGAGCTATCGCAGGACGGCAAGACGCTGGCCGAATGCCGCACGCCGCTGATCCGGCCGTGGGACTGGGAAGTCTTCGGGCCCGGGCGCTTTTACAACGTCGAAGAGACCGCGCGGCTGGACGGCGACGGCGAGGCGCGCGAGCTCGACAAGCGCGCGTGGCTGCGCTTCGCGGACAAGAGCTACGACCACTTCGGCGTGCTCGATTTCGGCGTGCAGTATTCGCAGAACAGCCAGCATCCGGTGCAGCATGTCACCGCGTACGCGCGCACGCGCATCCGCGTGCCCGCGGCCGGCACGTACCTGTTCAAGATTCAGGCCGACGACCAGATGATCCTGTGGATCGACGGGAAGGAAGTCTTCCGCCACCGCGAATCGATGCCCGTCACGCGCGGCGGCGACCGCGTCAAGATTCCGCTCGAGGCCGGCGAGCACCGAATGCGCTTCCGCCTGAATCAGATGGAAGGGCGCTGGCAGGGCGCGGTGCGCATCCGCGCCGAAGACGACGGCCTGAGCGACATCGTTGGATTGCCATCCGGCCTGCCCGACGTGCTGGAAGCGCCGGCGCGGAAGGACGAAGCGCCGCAGGAGTGACGGCTACTCGCCGGTCTTGGCCTCTTCGGCGGGCTCCGCTTTTTCGGTCAGCGGGTCGCTCTGCAAGCCCAGCACTTTCGGGTCGGTGGTTTCGACGCGCACCGTCGGGCCGCTGAGCGAGACCAGCGCCGCGATGCCGAAGTGATCGGACGCGAATTTCTTCTCGACGCGCTCGTCGATGACCTTGTGCCCGCGCACGCCCCAGCCCTTGTTGACGAAGATCGCATCGATGGTCGAGACCGGCACGCCCCCGTACTGAAAAGTCTTGTGAAGGAACGGCGCGCCCGTGGCGGTCTCGGTGTTCACCAGCCCGGCCCAGGCGAGGATGCGCCATTCCTTGGCGCCCGGCGCGCAGTTGAGGTCCGCGGCCAGCAGGATCGGCGCTCCGGAATCGTCGTCGTGAATCTTCTTCGCGATCAGGCGGGCGCTCTTCTGGCGCGCGGCGGCGTTCTGCGGCCAGTGCGTGTTGTAGACGAGGAACTTCTTCCCCTCGCGCAGGTCCTCGAAGCGCGCCCAGGTGACGATGCGCCTGGTCGCGTCGTTCCAGCAGGCCGAAGGCTGGCCGGGGGTCTCGCTGAGCCAGAACGTCCCGCTCTCGGCTTCCTTGAGGCGGCGCGGATCGTAAAAGATCGCGCAGAATTCGCCCTCGTCCTTGCCGTCGTCGCGCCCGACCCCGATGCGCTTGTACTTGGGGAAGAGGCCTTGGATGAAATCGACCTGGTTCTTGAGCGCTTCCTGCGTGCAGAGCAGGTCCGGTTCCTCGCGCAGGAGCAGTTCCTTGAGGATGCCCTTGCGCTCGGGCCAGCCGTTGGCCTTCTCGCCGGCGTCGGTCCCGCACTGGATGTTCCACGAGAGCACGCGCAGCGCGGGCGCGCGGGGCACCTCGACTTCGTCGGTGGTGGTCTGTTCGGCAAACACGGACGACGCGGCGAGCAGCAGGGCGAGGGCAGGGAAGGCGGCGCGGGCGGACATGGCGGCCTCCGGGGCGGCGGCGGGCCGGACGCGGAGGCCCGCATCGCCTCCGCGCCCGGACGCCGATACGCTAACTGATGACGCCGCGTTTGATCAAGTATTCCGCGGTCAAAATCGCGCCCTTGGCCGCGCCCATCTTGGTGTTGTGCGAGAGCAGCACGTATTTGACGCCGTTGGGCAGCACGTGGTCCTCGCGCAGGCGCCCGATCACCGTGGCCATGCCGTCGTACAGGTCGCGGTCGAGCCGCGGCTGCGGGCGGAAGGGTTCCTCGGTGTAGTGGATCAGTTCCGGCGGCGCCGAAGGCAGGCCCAGGCCCAGGATTTCCTTGTAGCCGTTCTTCCAGACCTCTTTGACCTCGGCGAGCGTGGCCTTTTTCTTGAGGCTGACGAAGACGGTCTCGAGGTGCCCGTCGAGGACGTTCACGCGCGTGCAGGTGCACGAGACGCCGAACGGCGCGGGCTCGATCTGGCCGCCCTTGATCGCGCCGAGAATCTTCTGCGTCTCTTTCTGGACCTTCTCTTCTTCCTTGGGGATGTACGGGATCACGTTGTCCGTGATGTCGAAGCTCAGCACGCCGGGCGAACGCCCCGCGCCCGAGACGGCCTGCATCGAGGTCATGATCACCGAGCCGATGCCGAAGGCGTCGTAGAGCGGCTTGAGGCTGATGGCCAGGCCGACGGTCGTGCAGTTCGGCCCCGGGGTGATGAAGCCCTTGAAGCCGCGGTTCTTGCGCTGGAGTTCGATCAGCGCGGCGTGGTCGCCGTTGACCCCCGGCAGAAAGACCGGGACGTCGTTCTCGTAGCGGAACGCGCTGGCCGTGCTGATGACGGGGCACTTTTTGGCGTAGAGCGGCTCGACTTCCTTCGCCGCGTCGGATTCGATGGCGGTGAAGACGATGTCGATGTCGTCGATGACGAGCTTGGCCGCGTCCTCGACCACGATGTCCAGGAAGGCCTTGGGGCAGGGCACGCCGCAGAACCAGCGCGTGGCGCCGCTGGAAGCATCCGTGATCGCATCCTTGTATTTCTTACCCGCCGAGCGCTCGCTGGCCGCCAGGCGTTTGAGCTCGAACCAGGGATGGTTTTCGAGCGCGGTAAGGAACTGTTGTCCGGCCACGCCGGTCGCGCCGACGACGGCGACCTTCATGCGCCGGGGATGGGATGCTGCTGCCATGACGTTACCTGCCTTCCTCCTGAAGGGGAGCGGATCGCGCGGACCCGGATCCCTGACCTGGGGCAACAAAAAACCCGCTTCAACCAAGAAGCGGGAGCCCCTACACTCGTGAAAATCGTATCCCGGCGGAGAAATGCGTCAATGGAATCCTTCGAGGTCCGGACGGTCGGGCACAGCGAATTCCGCGAGATCACCCGCGAGGTGCAGGCGGTCGTCGCCAAGTCCGGCGTAAAGCGCGGCCACGCCATCGTGTACATCCCGCACACCACCGCGGGCATCACGATCAACGAAAACGCCGATCCCACCGTGCGCAGCGACATGCTCGAATCGCTGGAAAAAATGGTCCCGTGGGAACAACCGCACTTCAAGCACGGCGAAGGCAACAGCGCCGCGCACATCAAGGCGAGCATGATGGGCTTCTCGGCGACGGTCTTCGTCGAACAAGGCAAGCTGGTGCTCGGCACGTGGCAGGGCATTTACCTGTGCGAATTCGACGGCCCGCGCGCGCGGAAAGTTCACGTGCGGGTGTGCAAGGACTGAGGTCCGGGGCGGGCATGGGTACGACCAATGCATTGTTTTGCTGCATCGCAGGCGTGACACAGCGGAAGCCGATCAAGTCGCTGCTTCGTGAGTTCGGGTGGGAGATGTGGGACTCCGCACGCGAAATTATGCCGGCCTCGTTCGGCCGCACTTTCGTGATTGGAACGGATGCCCACGAAGGCGTTTCGAGCGAGGGCCTGGGGGACGGATCGGGAAGGGTTGCGCCTGAAGCCTTTGGAAGGTTCCTGGCAGCCAGCAGGTTGCTCGGGTCCCCCGTAATACTGGTACGAACCCGAATCCCTGTCACTACGATTGCGCGGCCCAACCCTACCGAATCCTGGGCGGTGACGGATCCTAGCGCACTGGAGTCGATCGAATCGACGTTCGACGACTTGGACCTGGTCTCGCCACTGCCGTTCGAGAAGCGTATGATCCTACGTTGAAGCAAGTCCGCGCGGTTTGCATCGAGGGACATGGATGGCGTACGAGGCGCTCCTCACTCCGCCTGCATCCTCCTGGCTGCGGCAGGCCGCTCAGGGCGCCGCCGGCCTGCTTTACCCGCCGCACTGCATGGCCTGCGGGCATCCGCTGGAGGTCGCCGGCAACGGCGCGCTCTGCGCGGGATGCGCGCGGCTGGTCCCGTGGATCGGCCCGGACCGCTGCCGGCGCTGCGGGGACGCGGTGGGGCAGGGCATGGGCGTGCAGGAAAGCTGCCCGTCCTGCGAGACGCACCCGCCCGTCTTCGTAAAAGCCGTCTGCGCCATCGCCGAATACCGCGAGCCCCTGCGCGCGCTGATTCTGGGGGTCAAGTTCGCGCGCACGCTCCAGGCCGTCCCGCTCCTGGCCGAACTGCTCGCGCAACGCGTCCGCGATACGCGGCTCCTGGATGGATTCCCGGCCGAAAAGGCGGTGCTCGCCCCGGTGCCGATGCACGGGCGCGAGTTCGCCGTCCGCGGCTTCAACCAGGCCGAGGAAGTCGCCGCGCTCGCCGCGAAGCACTTAAAGGTGGCATGCTCGCGAGGGCTCCTGCGCAAGGTTCGGGCGACGCGGCCGCAGGCGACCTTGGGGCACGAGGCGCGCCGAACCAATCTAAAGGATGCCTTTGCCCCCGGCCGGAAGGCCGCGCGTTGGGCCGACGGCTGCGTCATTCTTGTAGACGACGTCATGACAACGGGTTCCACGGCCGGCGAATGCGCGAGAACGTTATATGCCCAAGGTGTAAAGGACATTCGTCTCGCGGTCCTCGCACGCGGCTGACGCACCTTGTGTGTTTTCACCGCAACATTAAACACAATTATAACTTGCTTATGACCTCATACCTCCTAACTTTTTAATGCTCATCAGCCAGTGTCGGGATTTCCTACGATCTGCGTGTAGGAATTCTCCGCGCGTGTGGGGAAGGTCCACACGGCGAGACCGCAAGGGGGATATACATGACCGTTGTACGCCTGTTTTCCGGCGCTTGCCATGGCCGCCGATCAGACGGCCACGCCCGAGTCCGCCAAGCGCTCCGTTAAGCAGACCCTCGATAAGTACGAGCCGAAGAAGGAACTCCCGATCCGTCTCGAAGTGAACGGCATGGCCGGCTGGTACTCGCCTTCCAAGAACAAGCCCATCGTCACCACCGGCAACATCAACGTCGGCCTGACCGAGAACGGCGCGCTGGGGCAGCCGGGCACCTCGGTCCTCTTCGGCGACGACGACACCGAATTCGGGCTGCACGGCGGCGCGCAGTTCAAGCTTCAGGCATGGGTGGACAGCAGCCGCACGTGGGGCTTCCGCGCCGGCGGGTTCGTCCTGAGCGAAGGCGACGAGAAGTTCACGACGAGTTCGGACGGCAGCGCGGTGCGCGGGCTGACGTACATCTCGCAGTCGGTCTTCCTGGGCACGCCCGACGCGGGCACGGAGCACGCGTTCAACATCAGCGGCTCGTTCCTGAACGTCTTTTTCCGCGGGCCCAGCGACCTGAGCATCACCAACCGCACGCAGATGTGGGGCACGGAACTCGCCGCCATGCACCGCATGCTGGACAACGAAAAGTACACGCTGGACCTCAGCTTCGGCTTCCGCCACCTGCAGCTCGAAGAATCCTTCAAGCTGGAAGCCTCGTACATCCGCCGCCGCCACTTCTTCGCCGGGAACACCATCACCACCGTCCTGTTCCGAAACCAGGCCTCCCTGCGCGACAAGTACGAGACCGAGACCAACTTTTACGGCGGGCAGTTCGGCGCGGACTTCCGCCTCAACCTGGGGCGCTTCGCGTTCTCGGCGCTGCCCCGCGTGGGCCTGGGCGTCTCGAACCATCACGCGCACCTGAGCGGCCACGCCACGCTGACCGACACGTTTACCGGCACGGTGCTCGCGACCGACAACAGCGGCATGTACATCCACCGCGGCATCTCGGGGGATCACACCGAGGCCGACTTCGCCGTCGTCCCGGAACTCGAGACGCGCCTGGACATCCGCCTGCACAAGAACCTGCTCTTCAACGTCGGCGGGTTCGTGCGCTACTGGAGCAGCGTGGCGCGCGCCAGCGACCAGCTCAGCCGCAAGCTCGACCGCCGCGGCGCGACCTGGTCCTTCGACTACGACGCCACCGCGCCGCTGGTCAGCCCCAAGTTCGGCATGCAGACGACCGGCCTGCTGGCCTACGGCGCGACCGCCGGCTTTACCGTCAACTGGTAGCCGAACCGGTGGTGCGCGCGGCGCGCATGCGGTAGACTGCGCGCGCCGCGGGTGCGGCGTTTCATCCCCACACCATGCCGGGGCCGCCGCGTTTATGCCCCAGTTGAACTTCCAGCCGGACGACGTTTCGGTCGAGGCCCAGGCGGGCGAGTCCCTCCTGCAGGCCGCCGTGCGCGCCGGGATTCCGCATTCGCAGGTCTGCGGCGGGTACGGGCGTTGTTCGACCTGCCGCGTGCTGGTGCAGAGCGGGCTGGAGCACTGTTCGCCCGCGGAGGAGGCCGAGCGCGCCATCGCCGCGCGCCTCCAGTTCGCCCCTGAAATCCGGCTGGCCTGCCTGACCCGGATCGGCGGCCCCGCGACGGTGCGGCGCCTGGTCATCGACGAGGAAGACCGCGCGATCACCAGCCTGATCGGGCGCGAATCGACGATGGGCGCGGCGGGGCTGCACCGCGAGGTCGCGATCCTCTTCGCCGATATCCGCGGCTTCACCGCCTTTTCCGAACAGCATTCGCCCTACGACGTCATCCACGTGCTCAACCGCTACTTCCATATGGTGAACCCGATCGTCGAAGCGCACGGCGGCGCGATCAACAACTACATGGGCGACGGCTTCATGGCGCTGTTTGGGTTGAAAGACCCGCGCGACCTGGCGCTGCGGGCCGTGCGCGCGGGCTGGGAGGTCCTGGAGGCCGCGCGCCGCCACCACGTGTACGTGCGCAACCTCTACAACAGCGGCTTCCGCATCGGCGTGGGCGTGCATGTGGGGACGGTGGTGGTGGGCGCGGTGGGCGCGAAGAGCAACCAGCGGCTCACGGCCATCGGCGACGCCGTGAACTTCGCCGCGCGCATCGAGGCCGAGAACAAGCCGGCGGGGACGGAGTTCCTGGTCTCGCAGGCCTGCTACGAGCGCGTGAAAGACGCCGTGACGCCCGGCAAGACGGTCCAGGTGGCCATCCGAGGCAAGACGGGCCTGCACCCGCTCTACGAGGTCAAAGGCCTCGTGGGATAAACAAAAAGCCAGGGCTCGCGCCCTGGCTTCCTGAAGATTCAATGCTTAAGAACCAAGACCCCAACCCAACTTCGGTCGCTGTCCCTGAATCCTAAATCCTGATTCCTGAATCCTGTCCTACTACTTCTTGAGCTTCGCGCCGATCGCGTCCACGCCCGCCTGCGCGACTTCGTGGTCCTTGCCGACCGCGTCGCCGCTCACGCCGATGGAACCGATCAGTTCGCCGTTGGCGTCCATGATGGGCAGGCCGCCGGGGAAGGTGATCAGCCCCGTGTTGCTCAGTTCGATGCCGTACAGCGGCGCCTTGGCTTCCTTGTCGAGGCGCGAGAGGTCGCCGATGGTGCCGGTGGGGAGCTTGAAGAGCCACGAGGTCCGCGCCTTGCGCTGCGCGATATCGGCGCTGCCGGGCCACGCGTCGTCGGCCTGGCTGGCGCCCAGGACCGTGCCTTCGCGGCCGATCACGTAGACATGCATCTTGGTCTTCGCGCCCTTGTAGACGGCGCTTTCGGTCTCGGCGGCCTTCTTCACCGCGGCGTGAACGATCAGGGCCGCGCCGGCCTGGGTGAGCGAGGGCACCTTGCCGAGGGCCTTCTCGCCCAGTTCCTTGGCCTTCGCGACGCCGGCCTTCGCGACTTCCTCGTCCATGTCCACCGTGTCGCCGCTGACGCCGATGGCGCCGACGAGCACGCCGGCTTCGTTGAAGATCGGCAGGCCGCCGGGGAAGCTGATCAGCCCCGTGTTGCTGACTTCGATGCCGAAGAGCGGCGCCTTGGCTTCCTTATCGACGCGCGAGAGTTCCCCGATGGTGCGGGTGGGGAGCTTGAAGAACCACGCGGTGCGTGCCTTGCGCATCGCGATGTCGGCGCTGCCGGGCCACGCGCCGTTGGCCTGCGTGCCGGCCAGCAGGGTGCCTTCGCGGCCGATCACGTAGACGTGCATCTTGGTCTTCGCGCCCTTGTAGATGGGGCTGTCGAGTTCCGCGGCCTTGGCCTTGGCGGCGGCGACGATCTGTTCGGCGCCGTCCTGCGTCAGGGTGGGCAGGTCGATCACCAGCGGGGCTTCCGCGGGCTTGGGTTCGTCGGCGGCGCGCGCGCCGGCCAGGGTGACGGCGGCAAAGAGCAACGCCCAAAGACAGATGCGCTTCATGGTTTCCTCCCAGGGGAACAGGTGTACGGTTCTTGGACGGCCCACCGTGTAACGAAATCCCGTCCCGTTGGCAAGAAAGGAAGCAAGAATAAACGCGCATTTACCCAAGCCTCACATTGACGGGTAGCCGGGCATTTGGTATGTCCACCTTGCTGCACAACGTGTAAAAGCCGATAAGCGCTTTCGGCATAAGGGAGTGCTCCCGTCATGGGCATTGCCGGATTCGGCACCGATCAGGGACAGGCGAAGGCCGACCTGCGCCTGATTCCCTATCCTCCTCATGTCAGTTTCAAGGGCGCGCCGATGCGCCCGCTCCCCAGCCAGTTTCTGCACGTCGCGGGCGACGCCCAGGCCAACACGCGCGTGCGTGCCAAGATCGTCGCCGACCAGCTCGCCGCCTGCGGCATCCGCGTGCAGGTGACCGCGAGCACCGCGCTGCACGGGCACCAGGCGCTCTTCACGTCCACGCCCACCGTTACGAAGAAGTGGGAACAGAGCTGCAAGCCGCTGCGGGGGCTCTGCGCCAAGCCCGAAGGCTACCGCCTGACCATCGCCAGCGACGGCGCGCTGATTCAGGGCATCGACGAGCACGGGTTCTTCTACGCCGGGCAGACCCTGCGCCAGCTCGTCGAGGATGGCCAGGAAATCCCGGGGATGGAAATCGAGGACGGCCCGCTGCTGCCGTTCCGCGCCATCCATCTCGATTGCCGCGGCTGGCCGCCTTCGCGCACCTGCCTGGAACGCACCATCGACCTGCTGGCCTCGTACAAAATCAACGTGCTGGTCCTGGAGTACGAGCGCCACTTCGCCTTCAATTCGCAGCCGGGGCTCTCCAGCAAGGACGCGCTCCCGCCGAATTACCTCGCCGACCTGGACCTCTTCGCGCTCGACCGCGGCGTCAAGCTGGTGCCCTTGCAGCACTGCATCGGCAACCTGAACTACATGCTGCGCATGGATCCGTACAAGGACCTGCGCGAAGACCCGCGCTATTTCCAGATGGCCTGCCCGAGCAACCCGGCGACGACCGACATCTTCATCGCCATGGCCGAAGACCTGATCGCGGCGCATTCCAGCCAGCTCTTCCACATCGGCGGAGACCAGGCGCGGTTCCTGGGCGTCTGCCCGCAGTGCAAGGCGCGCAGCAAGCAGCTCGGCGGGCGCGCCAGCCTGTACCTCGAATACATCGGCAAGCTGGTCCGCTACCTCAATTCGCGCAACCGCCACGTGATGGTCTGGGACGACCTCTTCCGCAACATGTCCGACCAGCAGGTCTCGTGGATGCCGCAGGACTCGATCCTGACCTTCTGGAATTACTCCGGCCACGGCGGGCGCGCCACCCAGGCGATCCTCCCGACGCTCGACCGCTACAAGCAGCTCGGCCGGCGCGTCTGGGGCGCGGCCAGCCGCCTGCCCACGACCAAGTACGAGAACTTCGACAACATCGACGCCTGGACCGAAGCCGCCGAGATGGGCTACCTGGAAGGGCTGCTCACCACCACCTGGACCCGCGAATACGCCCTCGGCCCGCTGCTCGCCCCGCCGGAAGTCGCCTGGCCCGGGGCGCTGTACGCGGCCGAACGTTCCTGGGGCGGGCGCAAGAACGCGACCCGCGAAGAGTTCCTGATGCGCTTCGCCTCGCGCTTTTTCGGCATCGTCGAACCGCCCGTGCAGCAGCGCATCTGGGGCGTCTACGACCTGCTCGTGCGCGACTACCCGCGCGAGGCCCGCGAGGTGATCCACCAGGTGCTGCCCGCCGCGCGGCGCAACCGCGAGACGCTCGAGTTCATCGACGCGTGGTGCCGCATGGGCGCGTTCAATTATTACCTGAAGATGTTCGAGCAGGCCTGCGCGGCGGACTACGACCACCTGCAGTCCGGGCAGGCCGACCCGTTCCACGCCGGTCGCCTGTACTGGCGCGTGGAGGACCTGAAGTCCAAGATCGCGGAACTCACGCAGGCCTTTCGCGCGGCCAGCGGCAAGATCAGCCCCAGCGCGAGCTGCGACGAGTACCTGAATTCCAACCTGGCCTACGGCATCGGCCGCCTGGACGAACTGGCGGGCCTCCTGGAAGGCTACCCCTCGCCGGAAAAGGAATGGCAGCAGCCCGTCAAGGGCGTCTAGCCGCGCTTCAGCCTTCCAGCGCTTCCAGCGGCAGGCTCGAAAGCGCCACGTCTTCCTTGTTCACCGAGTAGATCACCCAGAGGCGGCCCTTGGCGGCGCACGCGTTCGGGTACTGGAAGCCCGCGGCCTTGTGCATGCCGGGCGAACGCGCCGCGGCCTTCGCGTCCAGCCGCACCAGCCGCATGCGCGCGAAGGAACGCCCGCCGTCCGAGAGCGCCACGGCGAGCATGCGCCGGCGCAGGTCGTGCGGGCTGGGGTTCCCCACCACCGCGATGCGCCCCGAAGGCAGCGCCAGCGCGAAGAACTTCGACTGCGCGTCGGTAAAGTCGGTCGCGCGAGGCGGCGTGAAGCTCGCCCCGCCGTCGGAGCTTTCGCACAGGAAGAGCCGGCGCGAGCCGCCGTCGTCGCGCAGGAGCACGCGGATCGTGCCGTCCGCGCACGCGTACCAGGAAGGCTCGGTGAGCTTGGCGTCTTCGGCGCGCTTCGAGAGCGTGATCACGCGCCACGCGGAGGTCTCGGCTTCGCCGCGAATGGCCACGAGGGCGTCGTGGCGGCCGTTCACGCCGGTCGTCATCCAGCCGCCGCCGGGCAGCCGGCGCGGGGCCTCGTTGGCGTAGAAATCTTCCAGCAGCACGCCGAGGGGCTCGAACGAGGAGCCGTTCCACGCGAACTGTTCGGTGGCCAGGTCGGTCCAGCAGACGCCGGGCTCCCGTTCGCCGTCCACGTAGCGCGCGCTGGAGTAGCGCACGGCCAGCAGGCGCAGGCCGGCGGGATGCTGCCAGAAGCCGCCCGCGGTCCAGCGCGCATGGGGCGCCGCCGGGTGGTTCACGGTCCGGACGGCTTCCCAGGCCGCGCCGTCGCGCGAGAGCGCGAAGCGGACGACCTGCCCGGGGCTGTCCTCGTTGCACGCGCCGCCCGACCAGGCCGCGAAGAAGCGCCCGTCCGCGTGCGCGATGCAGGCGTGGTGCGCGTACTGGTCGCGCCCGGGCTCGGCATGGTGGAGTTCCACGGTCGCTTCCGCGGCGGGCGCGTTCTGGGCGCAGGCGTCGGCGAGGCCCGGGGCGAGCAGCGGGAGCTGGTTCGCGGGGGCGG
>JAHCJK010000124.1 GCA_026184295.1 Planctomycetota bacterium | reverse complement strand
ACTCCGGCGCCGGCATGTTCGTTGAACCCGGGAACACTTTGCGCGTGGATGCGGACGAACTGGCCAGCCTGGTCCTGCGCGCGCAGCGGCGCGACCCCGAGGCCTTCGCGGACCTGGTCGAGGCCCTGCGCCCGCGGCTGTGGGCGCGCGCGCGGAGCCTGGCAGGGGACGCCGCCGCCGCGGAAGACCTTTTCCAGGAAACCTGCCTGCGCGCGTACGAGCACCTGGACGACCTGAAGGAACCGCGCGCGGCCGCTTCGTGGATGCTGACGATTCTCGACCGGCTGGGCCGCCGGGCTCACGCGAAGGACGGCGCGCGCGAGACGCCGCTGGAACCCTCGGCGCTCGCCCAGGCCTTTGAAGGGCAGGCCGACGCGGGGCAGGCGCTGCTGGAACTGGCCGAGCACGCGGAGACGTCGGACGAATTGCGCCGCGCGCTCGCGCGGCTGGACGAGGACGAACGGGAACTGCTGGCGCTGCGCTTCGGCGCGGAGCGGAACGCGACGGAGATCGCGGCGGAGCTGGGCGTATCGCCCGAAGCCGTCCGCGCGCGGCTCTGCCGGATCATCGCGCGCCTGCGCGACCAGATGGGAGTGCGAACATGAACGGGACGACGCGCGAAAAACGGTTCTGCCGCGCGGTGCTGTTTGGCGAAGCGCCGGACGCACCTGAAACGCCGAACGCGGGGGAGCTTGCGGGCGAACCGCGGGCGCACGCGGGCGCCGAAGCCGCTGCCGCCGCTGTCGCTCAGGCCGATGCCGATCTGCCCGAGCGCGACCGCGCGGCCGCCGAGGCCGTGCGCGCGCTCTTCCGCCGCGAACTGGCCGCGCCGCCGTTCGACCGCGCCAAGCTGCTGAAGGCGCTGCACGCGCGCGCGTCCGCAGCTACGGCCTCCCCCGCTCCGTTCTCGATCGTGGAACGCCCGCGGGTGCGCGCGTGGCGCATCGCGGCCGTGGCGGCGCTGCTGGCGGTGGCCGTGGGGGTCGCGTGGGTGCTGCTGTGTTCGCCGGACGGGACGGATTTCGCGACGAAGCCCCCCGTGCCCCCGCCCGGCCCGCGGCTCGCGGCCGAACGCCTGCCCGACGGGCGCTGGCGCTACGGCGAAGCGGCCACGCTGACGCCGCGGGAAGGCTCGCGCGTCCAGGCCCGCGACGACGGCGTGATGGACCTGCGCGCGGGCCGCGCGGAACTCGTTAGCGACGGCCACGCGCGCGCACGCGTGGAGGTGCTCGCGGCACTGGACGGAAACGTGCGCGTTTCCGTGCTGGGGCCGTCGCGTTCGGGGCTGCGCGTGCTGCCCGGTGGGCGCGGGTTGGCGTTCTCGGTCTACGAAGGCGCGCGCGCGAGCGTGGTTTTTCTGACGCCGCTCGTCAAGTGGCCGCCGACATTCGCCGGGCGCGATGAGGACGGCATCGTCTTCGTCGAAGATCAGGCGCGCGAGCGTGGGTCTCGATGCGCACTGTGGCCCGATGTCACCGCCGCGCTGCCGCCCGTGACGCCGGGCGATGTGTACCTGCGCCTGGCCAACGGCAGCATCGTGCGCGGGCGCGTGACCGCGCGCACCGAGGAGAGCGTGCAGGTGCTCGGCGCGCGTACGCCCGTGCCCGAAGCAGGACCCGGCACCGATCCCGCGCCCGGCGCGGAGACCCCCGAGACGTTTCTCGCCCGCGAAGTCGCCGCGTGGACGCCGGCCGAGACGCCGCGCGGGCGCGACACCTACGCGCGCTGGCTCGACGAATGCGCGGCCGCGCAGTTGCTCGACGCCCGCCGCGCGTGGCTCGTGTACCTTTCCGAACTGGACGTCGGGCGCGCGCACGAACGGACGCCCGCGGAATTCCTCGCCACGCAGCGCCCGCTGCCCGAGACGGACTTGCGCCTGGCCCGCCGCGGCGACGCGCCGGTCTTGCAGCTCGTCCCCCGCGACCCGGAGTTCGGCCCCGGCTGGGAACTGAACGAACGCGGCGAGGTGACGCGCATCGCGCCGGACGAAGCGGTGAAGGGGCAGGAGTTCTAGCCGCGCTGCGCGCGGAAACGACAAACAGCAAGAACCAAGAACCAAACAAACGGCAAACAGCAAACAACAAGGGGTCAGGGATCAGGGGGCAGAGGACAGGGAACGACCGCGCCGAGGCGCGGAAAATCCAAAGGGCAAAGAACCAAGAACCAAACAAACGGAAAACTGCAAACAGCAAACAATAAGGGGGCAGGGATCAGGGGACAGTGGTCAGGGAACGTCCGCGGCGCGCGAGCGCGCGCCGTTGAGGTGTATGTGGGACAGGCGTCCCGCCTGTCTGCAACGGAGGAAGCAGGCGCGGTGCTTGTAGATTCGAGCCGTTCGTGGGTGCCATGCTGCGGAGCGCATGCGAAGCGGCGTGCGTTCGCGGATCACTTCGCGCGATGGGTGTGCAGACCTGGAGGTCTGCACCACAAGCTACGCAGGGTGGATGGAGGCCACGGCCGGCACACCATTTCATGGTGTGGCACCCAACGGCCCGGAGGAATCTACAAGCACCGAAGCTCCCTCCTTCGGCCGGACAGGCGGGACGCCTGTCCCACATTCACTGCAACGGCGCGCGCTCGCGCGCCGCGGCTCCACCGCGCGCAGTGCGAGCGGCACACCATTTCATGGTGTGGCACCCAACTACCCGGATGAATCTACAAGCACCGAGGCTCCTTCCTTCGGCCAGACAGGCGGGACGCCTGTCCCACATCACCACAACGGCGCGCGCTCGCGCGCCGCGGCCGTTCCCTGTCCTCTGACCCCTGATCCCTGACCCCTTGTTGTTTGCTGTTTTCGGCTTGTTTGGTTCTTGGTTCTTTGCAGTTTGGAGTTTTCGCGCGAGCCGTGCGGGATTTTCCTACGCGGGGTTGCGGGAATTCAAGACAGGGGCGGATGTTGTAATCTTTTGACGACGCGCGGCGTCTATCGGTTGGAACCGGACAAGGAGTGCGAGCATGGTTCGAAATCTCGTCTGCTGCGCGGCGATCGTTACGGCAGGGTTCTCGAGTCTTGCGAGCTTCGCGGGACTTGCGAGCTTTGCGGGTTTCGCGCGTCTTGCGTGCGCGCACGCGGAGGACGCGGGCGAGGCGCCCGTTCCCGAACCCAAGCCGGCGGACGCGGCGGCTTCGCCCGACGCGAAGGACTGGAAGGCCGAGCGGCGCGACGTTCAGATTCCCATGCGCGACGGCAAGGCGCTCGCCGCGGACCTGTACCTGCCCGAAAAGCCCGGCAAGTATCCGACGATCCTGATTCAGACGCCGTACAACAAGAACCGTTTCGACGCGCCGTTTTCGCAGATGGACAACAACGCGGGCGAGGCCGGGCGCGGCTCGGTCTCCGACGCTTTGCAGATGCTCGACCGCGAACACTACGTCTACGCCGTCGTCGATTGGCGCGGCTTCTACGGCAGCAAGGGCGCGATGGAAGGCGTCGTGCGCGGCAAATGGAAGCGCGGGCAGGACGGATTCGACACCGTCGAATGGCTCGCGGCGCAGCCCTTCAGCGACGGCAAGATCGGGACGTGGGGCGGCAGCGCGCTCGGCAAACAGCAGTTCGACACCGCGATCGAACACCCGCCGCACCTGGTCTGCTGCGTGCCGCTCATCGCGGCGCTCGGGCAGAGCTACCCGCATTACTACGAGAACGGCCTGTTGCTCGAAGGCCACGTGAAGACGCTCGACCGGCTCGGCTACGGCGTCTCGGCGCTGATCCTGAAAGCCCCGCGCCCCGAAGGCATGGCCTGGAAGCTGGCCGAACGGATGACCTACAAGCCCGAACAGATCGAAGTGCCGTGCCTGCTGATCTCGGGCTGGTGGGACAACTACCCCGACCTGATCATGCAGACCTTCGAAGACCTGCTGGCCAAGGGCGGCGCGCGGACGAAGGCGCATTCGAAGCTGATCCTGGGCCCGTGGGACCACATCTCCGTCGGCATCGCGAAGCAGGGCGACCTGGAATTCGCGGGCGCGACGAAGTTCACCGGGCCGGCGGCCAAGCAGTTCCTCGACCACTGGCTGCGCGGCCTGGACAACGGCTGGGCGAAGACGCCGCGCGTGCGCTGGTTCCCCGCGAACGAATCGAAGTGGCTCGAAGCCGATTCATGGGGCGGAATCGCGCGCGAAATCCGCGCCTTTTACCTAGGTGCGGATGGGAAATTGACCGCCGAAAAGCCTTCGGAAAAGGCCGCGGGCGCGCGGACCTACGTCTACGATCCGGCGAATCCGTCCCCCACGCTCGGCGGCGCGAACCTGCCCCCGATGAAGCACGGCCCGACCGACCATGCGGGGCTCGACGCGCGCAAGGACGTGCTCGCCTACACCACCGCGCCGCTGGACGCCGACCTGCGCGTCAACGGCTGCGTGGAGCTTTCCTTCGGCTACTCGGTCAACCGGGTCTGCTGCGACTTCACCGCGCGGCTGTGCGAAGTTCGCGCCGACGGCAAGCCGTACCTGATCGCCGACGCCGCGGCGCGCTGCTGGGACGTGAAGCCCGGCGAGGCCGGCCGCGCGACGCTGCGCTTTCCCGTCACCGCGTACACGCTGGCCAAGGGGCACGCGCTGCGCGTGTACCTCTCGTCGTCCAACTGGCCGCGGTACGAACGCAACCCGCACACCGGCGCGGACCATTGGGACGAACGCAGCGCGCTGACGCTGGACGTGAGCATCGATCACGCGGATGCGGAATTGAAAGTGCCGGTGCAGAAGGAATAACGGCAGGGATCAGGGATCAGGATTCAGGGGGCAGGGAACGGCGGCGGCGCGCGAGCGCGCGCCGTTGAGGTGCATGTGGGACAGGCGTCCCGCCTGTCTGCAACGGAGGAAGCAGGCGCGGTGCTTGTAGATTCGAGCTGTTCGTGGGTGCCGCTATGCGGAAAATCCAAACAGCAAAGAACCAAGAGCCAAACAAACGGAAAACCGCAAACGGCAAGGCCGCGCTGCGCGCGCCGTTGCAGTGAATGTGGGATTCGCGTCTCGCCTGTCTGGCCGAAGGAGGGAGCCTCGGTGCTTGTAGATTCATCCGGGCCGTTGCGTAGCTTGTGGTGCAGACCTCCAGGTCTGCACACCCATCGCGTGAAGTGATCCGCGCACGCACGCCGCTTCGCATTCGCTCCGCAGCATGGCACCACACGAACGGCTCGAATCTACAAGCACCAGCCTTACCTCCTCCGTTGCAGACAGGCGGGACGCCTGTCCCACATTCACTGCAACGGCGCGCGCTCGCGCGCCGCGGCTGTTCCCTGACCTCTGATCCCTGTTCCCTGACCCCTGTTGTTGGTGCTTTGCCGTTGAGATTTCCGCGTGTAGCGTGGCTTTGTCGTTTTGCGGTCCTGCGACATCCTATAGAGTGAGGGTGGCCTAAGGGTGCCCTGGACGAACGAACGGGGCGGCGATGCGAATGGTGTCCGGGCGGGGCATGCGCGCGCGGGTGAAGCGTTGCGTGGCTGGCGCGTCCCTGCTGGGGCGTACTCCATGCAGGGGTCTTGCCAGGTCCGTAGCCGTGTTTCGTGCCATGATCCGTGCACGTGAGGAAACGAGCGATGAGTCAAGCGGCCTCGGCGGCGGCGCCGAAGAAGTCTTCGAAGCTTAAGTGGGTCGTCATCGGCGTGCTGGCGGTGCTGCTGCTGCCGGTGGTGGTGCTGGGCGGCCTGCGGCTTTACTACAACGACGCCTACATCAAGGGCGAGATCGAGAAGGCGCTGAGCGCGAAGCTGGGGCGCGACGTCTCGATCGGCGGCTTTGAACTGAGCATCTTCGGCGGCACCGCGACGCTTGAAAACCTGAGCGTGAAGAACAAGGACGCGGGGTACACGCATCCCGACACGGCCAAGGTCGGGAAGATCTCGGTCGCGGGCGCGTTCGTTTCGCTGGCGCTGAACCACGGGACCGAGGTCGAGGGGCTGAAGGTCGAGATCCAGAAGCCGGAGCTTTCGGTCGAGCGGCAGGCGCGCGGCGGGGCGGAAGCGACGAACCTCGACGACATCCTGGCGCGGCTGGGCGAAGGCCCGCCGAGTTCCTGGCCGAAAGAGACGGGGCTGAAGAAGTTCACCCTGGAATTCCGCGTGCGCGACGGGATCGTGCGCTACATCGACAAGGCGCGCAACCTGGGCGAGAGCCGCGCGGAAGGCCTGACCGTGGACCTTTCGCAGCCGGGCCTGGGGCAGAAGCTGACGGGCAAGGCGAGCTTCAAGCTCGTGACGCCGCAGACGCCGCAGGGCGGGACGCTCGACGCGGACTTCGGCCTGGACCTGTTCGACGCGCAGGGGCGCATCCCGCATCCGCAGCAGTTCACCCACGTGAAGTTCGACGCGAAGATGGGCACGCTGGACGTCCCGTTCCTGACGCGGCTGGCCGGCATGCACGTGCTCGTGATGGACAAGAAGATCGAGACGACGCTCGGGCAGGCCGTCACCGGCACGCTGACGCTCGACGCCCCCACCCTCGCCCAGGCGTCGCTGGCGACGAAGATCGAGACGCCCGGACTGGTCTCCCTGTGGGAACAGGGCGTGCTCAAGGCCGGGCAACTGGCGGCGCGCATCGAGGCGCAGGGGCGCGGCGGGATCGACGGCGCGACGATGCGGCTTTCGGCGCTTACGGCCACGCTGGACCTGGGCCCGACGCTGGCTTCGCTGGGCACGGCGAGCACCAAGGGGCTGAACCTGGCGCTGGAGGTGAGCCACGAGCCGGCCAAGCCGCCGAAGATTTCGGTGAAGCTGGCCAGCAACCTCGGGGAACTCTTCAGCACCGACGTCGGCGAGGCCCTGCAGCTCAAGGGCCGCGTGGGCGGCAAGCTGGCCGTGGACGGCGTTTCCGCGCCGGACGCGCAGGGGCGCTGGCATTCGGAAGGCAAGCTGACGACGGATCAGGCGTTCGTGGTGATGGACGGGGTCAAGCAGCCGACCTCGGCGGACCTGAACTTCGACACCACCATCGCGCTGGACGCGCAGGGCAACCCGGAACAGGGCGAGGCCAACGCGGTCTTTAAAAGCAACGCGTTCGAACTGAAGAGCGAAGGGCCGGTGAAGCTGGCGGGGCTGAACGACCTGAGCAAGCTGAACGTGCAGGGGAAGCTGAACTTTCTCGTGCTGGGCGAGGAACTGTGGAAGGAGTTCGGCCCGCTGCTGGCGGTCTGCAACCTGAAGGAACCGCTGCGCGAACGCGTCGCGGGGACGGCGACGGTGAGCGGCACGCCGGGACAGCTCAAGGCCGACCTGGACGCGACGGTGGCGCGGCAGGCCGACGACAAGCAGGAGATGCGCCTGACCGGAAATATCGCCTACGACGGCGACGCGCTGGTGGCGGCGGCGGGGCAGGCGTATCTGACGTTCGGCGTGCAGGTGCGTTCGGCGCGCGACAAGTCGCTGAACCTGACGGCGCAGGGGACGTCCACGCGCTTCAAGGACCGCTACGAGACGGACGTGCCGAAGCAGGCGTTTTCGGGCACGCTGGACGCGCTGCGCGCGCTGGCCAAGCGCTTCGACGCGTACGTGGGCGCGCTGCCCGAAGGCGGCCTGAAGATCGGCGGGCTGGCGCAGATGACGGGGCAGACGCGCTTCGTGCGGCGCGTGGACGAACAGGGGCGCGAGACCGCGCGGGACCTGTCTTCCATCGCCGAATTGAAACTCTTCGAACTGGACGTGCAGGCCCCGCCGCTCCTGGAGGGCAAGCCGCCGGTGCGCTGGGCCGAAAAGGAAGCGACGCTGAGCGGCGAGTTCGCGCAGCACACGGAAGGCGCCGCGAGCAGCCTGAGCGTGCGCAAGCTGAAGCTGGATTCGGCGACGGTCGCGCTGGAACTGAGCTGCCAGGACGCCGATATCCCCAAGCTGTCGGCCGCGCTGGGCAAGCGGCCCTTCGCGCCCAAGGACGTCATGGCCGCGATGCCGGCGGCGAAAATTTCCCTGCAGGCCACGCCGGAATGCATCGCGCGCATGCAGTCGTTCGGGCTGCTGCCGGACGATCCCGCGGCGCGCGGCACGCTGGACGTGCAGGCGGGCTACGACGCGCAGGCGCACGCGCTGAAGATCGGGGTGCTGACGTTCAAAGGCGACGCGCTGGACGTGGCGGTGACTTCGCAGCAGATCTCCGAAGGGGACCTGGTGGCGGTCGCGGAAGCCGGGCTGGCCGGCGCGGAACCGTTCAAGACGGCGCTCGTGCGGCATATGCCGGACGTGGCGCTGGAGATGAAGGTCCTGCCGGGCGCGATCGAGGCGCTGCGGCGGCTGAAGATTCTGGCCGAGGGCCTGACGCTGCAAGGCGACGGGGCCTTGAAGGCGCGGTACGTGCGCGAAGGCGACCGGCTGATCGTGGAGCATTTGCAGTTCGCGCGCGCGCCGGAGACGAAGTCGGCCGTGCACCAGTTGGCGCTGAAGGGCGAGATTTCGCACGCGAGCAAGCTGATGGCGGGCGTGCCGGCCGACCCCGGCGAACTGACCAAGCATCTCGAGAAGGGCCTCGACGTGATCTCGCTGAAGGTCGATCCGCAACTGCTGATCGGCTTTTTGCGCAGCCTGAAGGTGGGCGGCGCGGCGCTGGACGAGGCCGCCGCGGGCGTCTACGCCGTGAAGGAGCTTTCCGTGCAGCGCGCGACGGTGCGGCAGTTCCAGGAGCCCGGCACGCTGGAAGTGATCGCGGCGGGGACGACGAACTTCGCGTACTACCCGCGCCCCGCGCCGGGGCGGCCACCGGCGGAACAGCCCGAGGCGCTGCTGCGCGGGACGTGGCAGACCGACGAGGCCACGCCGGTGCGCGTGCTGATCAAGCCCTCGGGCTTCGAATACCTTTCGGGCGCCGTGGCGCTCGACCAGACCGAACTCTACTGTTCCGCGGGGCGCCCGTACGTGTACCGCAAGCCGGCGGGGACGCCGTGCAAGCTCTCGTTCAGCCTGCTGCAGGAGAACGGGCTCCTGAAGGTGAACGGCGAACTGGCCGGCGGGCCGCTGGCCGCGCGCCTGAACGGCCTGACCTACCAGGACCAGGGCGGCCAGGCGGTGCTCACGGTTAAAGACGTAGTGATGACGCAGCCGCTGGCGCTGAGCGTGAGCGGCGTGGCGTTCGACGCGGCGGCGGACAAGGTGGCCTTCCGGCTGCGCGGCGAGAAGCTCGAATGGGCCGAACTGAGCCCGTACCTGACGCTGCCTTCGACGCTGCAGGTCGGCGGGACGGCGCAGAACGTGGACGTGAGCTACCAGGGCTCGCTGACGGGGCTGACGAAGTCCTTCGGGCCGAACGACCGGTTCGACTTCCGCGCCGACCTGCGCGACATCTCGCTGATCGGTTCGGCGCCCGGGCAGCCGGTCAAGTGGCTGCTCAACGGCCCGCTGGTGGCGAACGGTTCGATGCTGGCCAGCAAGGCGCTCTCGGCCAATCTGGTGTATTCGCCGCCGGACCGCCCGCCGCTGACGCAGCAGCTCGCGCTTTCGGTGCAGGTTTCGGGCAAGAACGGGCTCGCGCTGCTCGACGCGCTGAAGGCCGAAGGCCTGCCGCTCCTGATCGTGACGCCGGTCGAAAGCCGCTCGGTATTCGTCCTCAACGGCGTGCTGGACGCGATCGGCGCGCTGGCCGACGCGGCCGCGGGCCCGCCGCGCCGGGCCAAGCCGGCCGCGCCCAGCAGAAGCCTGGGCGCCATCCGGCAAGCACGCCTGGAAATCCCCGTCATCACCGTGCCGAAGATGCTGCTCTCGGGCCTGCTGCTCGAAGATTTGAAAGTGCCCGGCGAACCCGCGCAGCAGAAGCCCGGCGTGACGCTGGACAACCTGATCCTGGAACTGCCTTCGGCGTCCTGCCGCATGTACGAAGGAACCGTGTTCATCGCAGACGGGCGCTACGACCTGCGCAAGATTCCCGGGCCGATCGCGCATACCGAAAAGGTGACCGTGCGCGGGCTGGACCTGGCCAAGCTGACCGCGAATCCCGCGCCGGCCAAGGACGCGTACGCGATCGGCGGGACGCTGGACGCGGTGGGCACGCTGATGGGCGTCGGTTTTTCAGGGCTGGAACGGCGCACGTGGGCGGGGACGTTCAACGCCGAGGTCGCGGACCTGACCGCGCGCAAACCCGGCGCGGCCAAGAAGGGCGGCTTTCTGGACAGCATGAAGTCCGAAGGCATCGGCTTTCTGGGCGGGTTCCTGGGCGGGAGCAAGGGCAAGACGGCGGCGAAGCTCTACGCCGAAGACTTCGGGCTCGACCTGAACAGCTTCGCGTTCGAACCGGTGAAGGTGCGCGTGGCCATGCGCAACGGCGTGGCGGAGGTGGAGAAATCGACGCTGACGGCCAAGGGCGCGAACGCGGGGCTGAAGGCGGTCTTTTACGGCGGGGTGGACGCGGCGACGGAACGGTTTTCGCCGAACTTTACCGTGTATCCGTCCGAGGTGCCCGCGACGACGCAGAACCTGCTGAACCTGAACCAGGTGACGGAGCAGGACCGCGCGGCGGTGCTGAAGGAATTCGCGGACGGGAAGTTCAAGGCGGTCCTGGAAGGCCCGCTGAACGCCTTCAAGGACAACCGCGCCTCGCTGCTGGTGCAGTTCAACGACCTGGCCGAGCGCATCGACCGGATGATCGCGAACAAGCAGGCCGCGGAAAGGGCCGCCGCCGAGAAAGCCGCCGCGGAACGCGCCGCGGCCGAGCGCGCGCGGCAGCAGCAGCAGCAGAATCCGCCGCCGGCCCAGAACCCGCCTCCGCCGAAGGAGAATTCCCCGCCCCCGGCGCCGAATCCGCCGCCGCCGCAGTAGCGGCGGGCCGCGGTGGAGGTCAGTGAATCGCTTCCAGCACCGCGGCGGGGGCGCGTTCGATCACGCGCAGCAGCACCTGGGCGGGGCCTTCGGGCTTGCGCGTGCCCTGTTCCCAGTTGCGTACGGTCTGCACCGGAATCTGGAAGACCTCCGCGAATTCGGTCTGCGAGAGCCCCAGCTTTTTTCGTAGCTGCGCGACGTTCACGACCTTGGAGGCGCGCGCCGGTCCGCGCGGCCGGGCCTCCGGGCGCACTTCCACCAGTTTGCCCTTCACGAGCTTAAACTCGCGCGCCGGCTTGGCCTCGCCGCGCATGATCGCGCCCATTTCCTTCACGCTGCGCAGCAGGTGCGCGAAATTCTTCTTGTCCATGGGAGTTCTCTACTTCATTGAAGCAGTTGAGGCAAGCGGTGGGCGCTTGGAAAGGGGCATGGTCCCGCCGGGGCTTACGCCGCTTCGTCCAGCCTGCCGCAACGCCCCGGCGGGCGCGATGGGCCGCTCGCCCGAATAGGTCACGTCGGGCGGCAGGCGCGTCCTGCTGCCGGAATTCCGGAAGGAAAAATAACGGCCGCGCACCCTGTGAAAAATGGGGGGCTTCGGCGCAATTTTCGGGACGTACATTCCGGGTGCTCCGTCACAGGTCAAGCCCGCCGGTGACGACGCGGGCGACCCTGGAGATCACCGATGCGTGGCGGGCTGCGAATCTTCCGGCGGTGCGTTCCGGCCGCGCTTTGGTTCTTCCTTTGTACCTATGCGCGCGCGGAGGAGCCCGCGCCCGCGCCGGCGCCCGTGGTCTCCCCCGCCCCCGCGGACGAACGCGAACGGGTCTGGGCCGACGATCTGAACACGCGCATGGTCTCCCTGGCGCTCGGCGGGACGACCTACGACGGCTACCTGGTTCCGCCGCCCACGGAGAGCACCTTCCGCTTCAAGCTCGCCGAGACCGGCGACGTGGTGGAGTTCCGCTGGAGCACGCTGGCGGAGCCCGAGCGGCGGCGCGTGCAGGCGCTCTTCGGGATTCGCGTCGAGGACGGGCGGCTGAGCTGGGGCGAGAAGGTCCGCGGGACGCGCTGGACGCTGAAGAGCGGGAAGAGCCTGGCGGGGCTGGAATGCCCCGAACGCGCGCTGCCGGGGCGGCGCTGCCTGAAGACTTCGTCGAGCCTGTTCTTCGTGGACGCGAAGGACGTCGAGAGGGAAGACCCCGCGGACCTGCGCGAGAGCGACGTCTGCACCGCGAAGGAATACTACGAGCGCAAGCTGCTGGAACGGCCGCCGGGGAAGGACCCCACCGAACACGAGCGTCTCGCGCGGATCTGCGTGCAGACCGGGCTGTACGAGAAGGCCGTCGAACACCTGGAGATCGAGGCGCTGCTGGACCCGCGCAGCGAGGAACGCGTGCGCCCCCTGCGCGTGGAGGCCGCGCGGCTGCTCGCGGAACAGATCGCGGAACGCCTGTACCTGGGGCTCCGCGCCGACCTGCGCGGCGGCGACTTCGCCAGCGCGCTGCGCAAGATCGACGCGATGGCGCGCAACTTTTCGCAAAGCGAGTTCCGCACGCGCGCGGAGGCGCTGCGCGGCGAGGCCGAGGAGGGCTTTCAGGCTTCGTACAAGCAGCAGGTGGTGCAGATGTACTACCACCAGACGATCGTGCTGATCCGCGAACGCATGGCCAAGCGCCTGCGCATCGACCAGGACGGGCGCCCCGTGCCGGTGGAACCGGGCAAGCAGGTGACGACCGTGAAGGGGCATCTTTTCCGCGGCCGGCTGCTGGAGGACGCCGAGGACCACGTGACGCTGAACACCGGCGACCTGAAGGTCCGCATCGCGCGCAAGGAGATCCTGGCCATGGCCGATTGCGACCTGGGCGAGGCCGCCGGGTCGATCCCGCCGACCTACGCGGACCTGAAGGCCTACGTCACCTCGAAGGAGGGGCTCGGCAAGGACCTGGCCGAACGCATCGCCACGCTGCTGAAACTGGACGTGAAGCAGGTGCAGGACACCTGGGAGAGCCGATTCAACGCGCTCGCGACGTACGAGGACGGCGTGCTGACCAAGACGCCCATCTTCACCGTGCGGCAGACCGCGAACTTCGGGTCCGGGAGCTGGCTCTGCGACGGCGCGGCGGGCATCGTCGAAGCGAAGTTCGGCGCGCGCCCCCGGCCGCCGCAAGCGCGGGCCGCGAACGACGACGCGGAACACCCCGAGGCCAGCGACGACCCCGAGGTCTGGTGGAAGACGCGCCCGGCGGCGCAGCAGGCCGAGATCCTGCGCGCGCTCGCGGGCATGCGGCTCTTCCGCGTGAAGGAGTTCCTCGTGCGCCCCTGCCCCGAATGCGGCGGTCAGGGCTTCCACGAAATCCTGACCCCCGACGGCAAGATGGACGTGATCTGCCTGACCTGCCGCGGATTGCAGGTGCATATCAAGGTGGATTACGAGTGACGGCGCTCCGCGAAAATTTCCAAACAGCAAAGAACCAAGCAAACGGAAAACAGCAAACGGCCAAGCCGCGCGTCGCGCGGTAGGGCCGCGTTCGTATGTGGGACAGGCGTCCCGCCTGTCCGCAACGCAGGATGCAGGCGCGGTGCTTGTAGATTCATCCGGGCTGTTGGGTGCCACACCATGAAATGGTGTGCCCGCTCCGCGGAAACTCCAAACGGCAAGAACCAAACAAACAACAAGGGATCAGGGATTAGGGGTCAGAGGTCAGGGAACGACCGCGGCGCGCGAGCGCGCGCCGGTGAGGTGTTTGTGGGACAGGCGTCCCGCCTGTCCGCACCGAAGGAAGCAGCCCCGGTGCTTGTAGATTCGAGTTGTTCGTGGGTGCCATGCTGCGGAGCGGCGTGCGTTCCGTTCCCTCGGAGGCCCGCGCATTCGGCGGTGCTGGTCTCTGTCGCCCCTCCCGGGGCTCGTCCTTTCTTGGGATGAGGTCCCAGGGCTCACGCCCTGGGCTACCTACTTTCGCCCGCTCCGCGGGCTCGCGCAGAGGTGCCGGGCACGCTCCCTTTCCTCTTAAAGGTACGGGGCTCGGGGTGTGCTGACCTGGAGGTCTGCTCCACAAGCTGCTCAGGGTGAGACCTTGCGCAACGGCCCGAACACCACTTTGGGGTGTGCCGCTCGCGCAAAAACGCCAAACGGCAAGAACCAAGAACCAAACAATCAACAAGGGGTCAGGGAACAGGGGGCAGAGGTCAGGGAACGACCGCGGCGCACGAGCGCGCGCCGTTGTGGTGAATGTGGGACAGGCGTCCCGCCTGTCCGCAACGAAGGAGGTAGGCGCGTTGCTTGTAGATTCATCCGCGTAGTTGGGTGCCACACCATGAAATGGTGTGCGGGTCGTGACTTTTTGTGAACGCTGCGCGGATTGTGGTACCTTCGGTGCAGTCTTCTGTCGCCCCTTTTGGGGCTCCTTGCCTTTGGGCATTCACTCCCAGGGCTCACGCCCTGGGCTACCTACTTTCGCCCGCTCCGCGGGCTCGCGCAGGGGGCGCCGGGCACGCTCCTTTCCTCTTGAAGTACGGGGCTCGGGGTGTGCAGACCTGTCTGCACTTCAAAATGCGCTGGGTGAACGGATGCGGCGGCACGGCACACCGCTTGGCGGTGTGGCACCCAACTACCCGGTCGAATCTACAAGCACCGGCCTTCCCTCCTCCGTTGCGGACAGGCGGGACGCCTGTCCCACATACACCTCAACGGCGCGCGCTCGCGCGCCGCCGTGCCCGTTCCCTGTCCTCTGACCCCTGTTCCCTGCCCCCTTGTTGTTTTCTGTTTGCCGTTTGCGGTTTGTTTGGTTCTTGCTGTTTGGCGTTTTCGCGCGCAGGCGGCACACCACTTCGTGGTGTGGCACCCAACTACCCGGATGAATCTACAAGCACCGCGCCTACCTCCTTCGGTGCAGACAGGCGGGACGCCTGTCCCACATGCGGCCGACGGACGCGGCCTGACCGCGCGGAGCGCGGCTTGCTGTTTGCCGTTTTCCGTTTGTTTGGATCTTGGTTCTTGCTGTTTGTCGTTTCCGCGGCGCGGCGCGGCGGCGGCGCGGCTTGTTCGGGCGCACGCGTGCACTCTGCGGATTGAGGGCATGAATCGGGGGGCTCGCGGCGTCTCCACCTTGGATTCGGTGTAAGTATCACGTGTGCACCCCGTTGCCAGTGGGGGCGCTTTTCGTATCATGCTGGCGGGTGAGGACCGGGAGCATATGAAGTTCTATTTTTGCGAAACGTGCGGCAAGCGCGTGACCGAGCAGGACGTGGAGGCCGGGCGCGCACGCAACAAAAAGCTGAACGGGGTCTTCTGTACGTCGTGCGCCGCGGGCGTGCTGACGATGGAGATGATGCCGGTCAGCGAGGACGAAGCCCGCAAGATTCTTCAGAAGGGCCAGGGCGCGTCCACGCCGCCGGCGGGGACGGCCGTCGCGCCGGGGAGTTCGAGCAAACACAAGTCGCGGGATTCGAACGCGCAGCTTACGCCGCTGCGCCGGGGCGAGGCGCCGCGCGCGGCGGGGCCGAAGAACAATTCCAAGAGCGTGGCGGTGGGGATCGGCGCGGGGCTGGCGATCGCGGCGCTGTTCGTGGCCGTGATGATCGTGAACAAGCCCAGGCCGGGCGCGAACGCGGCGCACGCGAACGGCGCGGGGAACGGCGGGGCGGCGAACGAGCCGAAGGCCGAACCCGCCAACCGCCCGGCGCCGGTACGCCCGCCGGGGCCCGGTTCGAAGAACGAGCCCGGCGTGCCCGAACCGCCCGCGCCGGCCCCGGAGCCGGCCAAGGCCGAGCCCAAGGATACGGACCCGCCGGCGGACGGCGTTCCGGAGGAGGAGCCCGATCCGGAGCCGGCCGAAGCGGCCCAGGAGGAGGAACCCAAGGGCGCCGTCCTGGCGCGCGTGGCTCATACGGAGTTCCAGGGGCGCGCGCCCGGCATTGCCGAACGAGCCGTCATGTTCGGGAACCGGACGAAATTCGCGGTGCTCGACGCGGCTTTTACGCTGGCCGAGAAGCCGGCGGCGGGGGCGAGCCTGTGGCTGCGCTGCAGCCCGCGAAAGATCGTCACCGTGTACGAGATGACGCTGCGCCTGAACGGGCAGCCGATGCCGGCGCCGGTCCCCGCGCATGCCGAAGCCCTGTCGTACAAGTGGCACGAGTACAAACTCCCCGACGGCCTGCTGCGGCAGGGGCGCAACGAACTGCAGCTTTCGAATCCCTACACGACCGGCGCGAACCACGCCGCGATCTACATCGACCAGGCGCTGATCCTGGGGCCCGCGCCCGCTCCGGCCGAGACCGCGCACGCGGAAGCGCCCCAGGATCCGCCCGCGATTCCGGCGGCCCCGGCGGAACCGGCGGCGAAGCCCGAGCCGGCGGCCCCGGCGGAGCCTTCGGCGCCGCCGTACTTCACGGCCGAACAGCGCGCGGCGCTCGCGTTTTACGCGGGCACGTTCGCGAAGCTGCGCAACCAGCAGGTGGACGAGGCGCTCGCGGCGGCCAAGGCGGCGAAGTTCGAGGAAGCGCGGGCGCTGGCGGCGCTGATCGAACGGGCGGCGGAGCTGAACCGCAAGGGGCTCGAAGCGATCAACCGCAAGCCGCCCGCGACGCCGCTCACGTTCAAATTCAAAGGCGAGGAACTGACCGGGCAGCTCAAGCGCGTCGAAGGCGCGTTCGCCTGGGTGGTCTCGAAGGGCCTGGAAGTGCGCGTGGGCCTGGAGGAACTCCCCGCGGACCTGTTCATCACGGCGCTGAACCTGGACGCAAAGACGCCCGAAGGGCGCTACGACCTCGCCGCCTTCCACGCGGCCGCCGGGCATCTCGACCAGGCCCTGGCCCTCGCGAAGGGGCTCGACGAGGCCAAGTACTGCGACCTGCTGTCGATGCTGACGCACTACCGGCTGCTCGAACGGCTGAACGCCTTCGACCAGGGCATCGCGCGGATCGAAAAGGAGATCGCGGCGGCGCGTTCGGCCGAGGCCGTCCAGGCGGTGGCGCAGGTACGGCGGACCTTTCCCGAGATCGCCGCCGAACAGAAGGACCTGCTGGGCCGGCTGGAGGCGCGCGCGGAGGGCGCCAAGCTGAGCAACCGCATCCGCACGCTCTTTCCCAACGGCGAGACGCTGGCGCTGCGCGAGGACCTGTACATCGAACTGAAATACACGCTGAAGGGCGCGACGCGGCGCGACGAATGGATCGGGCCGCTGTGGACCCTGGACACCGACGGCCTGCGGTACACGATCCGGGGCGGGAACACGGACCTGAAATTCCGGGCGCGCTTCCAGGCGCGGCCCTTCCGCGCCGAAGTGGTGCAGACGCCGGACCACGACATCACCTATTTCGGGCTCGGCAAGCTGTGGCTGAAGGCCCGCTGGATCGGGACGGGGCAGCTTCACATGACCTACGAGGACCGCTACTCGGCCGCGCTGCATCTCGGCATCCCGTGGAAGCAGCCGCCGGCGACCGGGACCTACCGCTACGCGATCGAACGGACCGAGACGGAACTGTTTTTCGCGATGGAGGGGACCGAGCACTTCCGCGAGAAGCTGCCGGCGCAGGCGCTGCAGGACAAGAGCTTCGAGTTCACGCTGGTGCCGCAGCGCAGCAACACGATCCGCGAGATCGTGCTCAAGGGCTACCTTGACCGCGACTGGGTGACGGAGGCGCTGAAGGCGCAGCCGGCCGGCGACGAACAGGCGCACCGCCCGGGACTCTGGGCCGTGTACTACGACCAGGGGCGCAACAACCCCTGGGGCCCGCGCATGGGGCGGGTCGAGACCAAGATCGACCAGGACTGGGGCCCCAACGCGCCCGATGCGCGCGTGAGCGCGGACTTTGCCGTGTATATGCACGGCTTCCTGCGGGTGGACGTGGAAGGCGAGTACGAACTGGAACTGGCCGCGGACGACTACGTCGGCGTGACGATCGACAACCGGATGGCCGGCGAATCGACCGCGGGACGGACGCAGCCCAAAGTCGTCAAGGTGTCCCTGACCAAAGGCCTGCATCCGCTCATGGTCAAATTCAACGACGACCGGGGCCCGGCGTACCTGCAGGTCCGCTGGAAGCCGCCCAACGGGACCTTCGGCCCCATCCCGCCGGAACATCTGTGGCACGAAGCTTCTCAGGAAAAACAGCCGTAGGTTTCCGCAAGCCCCGGCGTGGCGGAGCGTTATAGCCGGACCGCAGCGGGCGGAGATTTTTCGCGCATTTGGCGTGCAGCAATCGTTGCCGCGCGGCCACTCAGTTCCGGACGCAGATCGGAAAGGAGCCGCGCGTGGCCCGGGACCTTTGCATGCAACAGCCGCCTACCGCCCCCGCCGCCGCGACGGCTCCCGACGACCACGAGCTGGCCCGCCGCTTCTTCGAACGCAACGACCGCGCCGCCCTGGAAGACCTGCTGAGCCGGCACGCGGACATCGCGTACCGCCTGGCCCTGCGCATCGCCGGCAACGAAGCCGACGCGGAGGAACTCGTCCAGCGCGCGTTCGTGGAAGTGGTCCAGGCCCGCAGCCGGTTCCGGGGCGATTCCCAGTTCCGCACCTGGCTGCTGGGCGTGGTGGTCAACTGCGGGCGCACGTGGCAGCGCGAAGAGAAACGGCGGAAGCGGCGAGAGGAGCTGGCCGTGCAGATGCGCGAGGAATCCCCCCAGGCCGTCGCCGACGTTGAATCCGAGGCCGCCTTGCGGCGCGCGGCGGTAAGCCTGGTCAAGGCGCTGCCCGATCGCTACCGCCTGCCGGTGTGGATGCATTACTTCGAAGGCCTGACCTTCCGCGAGATCGCCGGGGCGCTGAACCAGCCCGAAGGCACCGTCCGCAGCCAGGCTTCGCGCGGGCTGGACGTGCTGCGCGAACGCCTGGGCGCCGCGGGCTTCCAGGCCAGCGCGGCGCTGCTGCCGGGGCTCCTGGCCGCCGCGCCGCTGGAATGCGCGCCGGCGACGCTGCTTTCGGCCTTAAAAGGCCTGACGGCCTCGGGCGCCGCCGGGGCGTCGGCCGCGGCGGGCAAGCTGAGCGGCGCGGC
>JAHCJK010000123.1 GCA_026184295.1 Planctomycetota bacterium | reverse complement strand
CTGGGTCAAGCTCCAGGACGTGCGCAAGAAGTTCGCCCTTTAGCGACCCAGGAGCGGCTGCGATGGCTGCCGATCCCGACCTCTCGGCCTGGTTCGAGTCTCACCGGCCCTGTTCGATGCTGGGCATGCGCGTGCTGCTGGACGAGGCACGCGGCGAGCGTCTTTTTCCCACGGCGCCCAAGCATCGCCGGCCGGTCCTTTTTCTGGACGATCCTGGCCCGATGGCCCATGGGTGGAACGGTTGCCTGCCGGGCGATGCCTTTTTCTGCGTGGGTGGAGAGCCCGCGCACTACGAACATTTCTTCCCCAAAAGCCCGGCCGAACTGCTCGCCGCCTTCGCGGTCAATTACATCCCCGGTTGCCCTGTAAAGTGCTGCTTTTTGGCGGGGCAGGCGCGTCGGGATCGCATCCAGACCGGCACGACCCTTTGCCACTCGATCCCTGTCGGCGCGGCGGCCTACGGCGAACTCTCGGCCATGCGCGACACCTTGTCCGGCTTCGCCCGGTCGCAGGGGCGGGCCTTGCGCGAACCCAACCGGCATTTCAGCGAACCCTCGTACTTCCAGCACCTCCTGAAGCGCGACCGCTTCCTCCGCAAGATATCCGACCCCGATCTGATCCTCATCATCGGATACCCCGTTCACGTGCAATACCTGTGGGTGCTTGGCCAGCGCGCGATGCATGCGGGCGTGGAAGTGCGCCTGACAATCGAGGAAGAAAAGGTTTCGATCGAACCGGAGCAAAAAGGCGGCGGCGCCGCGGCCACCGGGATTCGGGCGTACATGGCCTTCCTGGAGCACGGTCCGGTACGCGCGCTCTGGCGGGAACTCGAACGCGCCGGCGCGGGGAAATCCCGCTATCCGCACATGAATGCGCTCAAGCTCCGCATGGAAGGCGAACGGCGCGCGCGCCTGATGCCCTAGCCTTCCGTCAGTGCGCGGCCTTGCCGCCGCCGGCGGCTTCTTCGGCCTTCATGGCTTCGGCGAAGCGGTTCTTGTCGATGCTCTTCATGTAGGCTTCCTTGGCGGTGATGGTCTTCGCGTCGAGGAGCTTGTTGAGCGCGTCGTCCATCGTCACCATGCCTTCCAGGCCGCCCGAGGTCATGATCGAATTCAGCTTCGCGATCTTGCCTTCGCGGATCGCGGCGGCCGTGGCGGTGTTGTTGACCAGAATCTCCTGCGCGGCCACGCGGCCCTTGCCGTCGGCCTTGCGGCAGAGCGTCTGCGAGACGACGCCGCGCAGGGAGCCCGAGAGCATCGTGCGGATCTGCGGCTGCTGGCCGGGCGGGAAGACGTTGACGATGCGGTCGATGGTCTTGGCCGCGCTGTTCGTGTGCAGCGTGCCGAAGACAAGCACGCCCATCTCGGAAGCGCTGACGGCCAGGCCGATGGTCTCGAGGTCGCGCATTTCGCCGACCAGGATCACGTCGCAGTCTTCGCGGGTCGCGGCGCGCAGGGCGCTGGCGAAGCTCTTGCTGTGTTCGCCGACTTCGCGCTGCGTGATGATCGACTTTTTGGGCGGATGGACGAATTCGATGGGTTCCTCGATGGTGAGGATATGGCGCGCGTACTTCTCGTTGATCTCGTTGATCATGGCCGCCAGCGTCGTCGATTTGCCCGAACCGGTCGGGCCCGTGACGAGCAGCAGGCCGCTGCGAATCTTGGTGAACTCGTACAGTTTGGCGGGCACGCCGAGCTGTTCGAGCGTGAGAATCTTGACGGGGATGATGCGGAAGACGGCCGCGAAACCGTGCACCTGCTTGTAGTAATTCGCGCGGAAGCGGTCGGTCTCGCCCATCGCATAGGCAAAGTCGGCGTCGCCGGTCTTGACGTACTTGTCCCAGTGGTGCGAGGGGCAGATTTCCTGGAGGTAGGCGGTCAGCGACTGGTGCGTAAGCGGCGGCTCGCCGGGAATGGGCGTGACGTGCCCGTGCTGGCGGTACTTGGGCGGCTGCCCTTCCAGCATCAGCATGTCGGAGCCGCCGGCTTCCTTCATCTTATGGAAGAGTTTGTCGATCGCGGGCATGCGGACCTCCTGATGCCACGGCCACCTATGGGATGATGTACGTACCCTACCGACGCCGGCGGGTTACGCAACCTGTATCAGCACCTTCAGCACGCCTTTTTTCGCCGCGAGTTCGAAGGCTTCGACGCCCTGCGCGAAGGGCTTGCGGTGGTCGATCAGGCTGCGCACGTCCGCCTTGCCCTGCGCGAGCAGGCGCAGCGCCGGCGCGAAGCGCCCGCAGCGGCTGCCGATCAGGCGAATCTCGTCCACGACGACCTTGGCGGCGTCGAACGGCGGGAGCGCGTCCGGCGCGTAGGTGCTCTTCAGGACGATCGTGCCGCGCGGGGCAATCTGTTCGAGCGCGGCCTTGAAGCCCGCGGGCGAACCGGTGGCTTCGACGATGAGCGGGAAGCGCGCGGGCTCGGCGGGCGCGATCGCCGCCTGCACGCCCCAGCGCTTCGCCAGCGCCAGCTTCTTCTCGTGCCGGCCGTGCAGCGTCACGCGGTGGCCGAAGACGGCGAAGATCTGCGCGATCAGCAGGCCCAGCTTGCCGTCGCCGATCACCAGCACGCGTTCGCCCGGCGGGACGTGGACCTGTTCGAAGATTTCGAGCGCCGCGGCGAGCGGTTCGGCGAAGACGGCCTCTTCGTCGTTGACGCTGTCGGGGACGGGCATCAGGTTCTGCGCGGGCAAGGTCAGGGTTTCGGCGAAGGCGCCGGGGCGCTGGAGGATGCCCAGGACCGTGCGGTCCGGATCGTGGCGCGCGTCGTAGCCGGGCCGATCGTAGCGCGCGAGGTCGCGGGGCACGTTGATCTCGCCCACCACGCGGCGGCCCTGCAGGTGGTCGGGGCCCTGCGTCACCACCCCCACGAACTCGTGGCCGGGGACGCCCCGGAAGCCCATGTATCCTTTAAGAAGTTCGAGATCGGTGCGGCAGATGCCGGCCAGTTTCACGGCCACGCGGCATTCGCCCGCGGGGAGCGGGGGCTCGGGGAGGTCCGTAAGTGCCAGCCGATTGGCAGTTTCGACGATCAATGCGCGCATGAAAACACCGCCAGAAAAGGATGTCCGGGAGATCCTTATATGTCAGCGCGGGCGGTTTCGCCACCCCGAGGGGCCCGGGTTGCGCTTGGCGCGGGCGTGGGGTAGGATGCGCTCGGCTTTGTCCAAGAACCCACAAGGAGACCGGTATGCGGGAACAGATCGGCGCGCTGGATTTCGAACAGCGCTTTGCCGCGCTCGACGACGTCAAGGCGGCGTTCGTCAGCAAGGTATACGGCACGCTCGCCATGTGCCTGATCATCTCGACGTTGGCCGCGGCCTTCGTCAATACCAAGATGGGCTTCGGCATCGTGGCCCCCAACTATGTCTGGCTGCGCTGGGTGCCCTTCGGCATGCTGCTGGTGGCCTCCTTCGTTCGCAGCCTGCTGCGCGGCATCGTGGGCTGGTGTTTCCTGCTGACCTTCGTCGTGGCCATGGGCCTGGTGCTGGGACTGGTCGTCTTCGCCTACTCCCGCTTGCCCGGCGGCATGGAACTGGTCGCGACGGCCTTGGGCATCACGGCGGCGATCTTCCTGACGCTGACCGCGTACGTTCGCATCTCGGGGAAGAACTTTACGTACCTCGGCGGTTTCCTCTCGATGGCCACCATCGGGCTGCTGCTGGCGGGATTCGCGCTGATGTTCTTCGGCGGTCCGACCGCGAACTACATCTACGCGTGGGTCGGCGCGGTGATCTTCAGCGGCTGGATCCTGTACGACACCTCGGCCGTGACGCACATCCACTACCACGAAAACAACGTCGTGGGCGCGGTCCTGGACCTGTACATCGACATCGTGCAGCTCTTCCTCTTCATCCTGCGTATCCTCGGCGGACGCCGCTGATTTCCGCAGGCCGGAGCCGTTCGAACGCCCTCCCCCACGCGGGAGGGCGTTTTTTTGTCACGCTCGATTTCCCAACCCAAATCATCACATTAAGTTACATCCTAGACGAGGTGCGGCATTTGGGGTATCTTTGTCTGACCATAGCGGTGTATATGACACATGCGATTGGGTGCAGGTAACCACGGGGAGGATCGGGACATGGCGATGCGGTTGGGATTCCTGGGCTGCGTGGCGACGGCTCTGCTGATGCATGCGGCGGCCTTTGGCGCGGCGGACGGTTTCAAGATCACCACCGACAAGACGGTGGACAGCAGTTCGCTCGAAAGCATCGTCGCGGACGCGGTGCGGCTGGCCGGCGCCAAGACCAACGACGAAAAGGCCATCGCGATCCACGAGTACCTGCACCACGCCATCTTCCACTGGGCGTACGCGACCGAGAAGGCTCCGCAGTCGGTCGGCCCGCTGAAGCTCATCAACGTCTACGGTTGGGGGCTCTGCGGCGGCCAGCACACGGTGCTGAAGGCGCTCTTCGAGACCCAGGGCTGGCCCTGCCGCTACGTCGGCTGGCCGGGGCACACGACCATCGAAGTGCAGTACGACGGCAAGTGGCACTACTTCGATACGTTCCTGAAGTGCTACTACTGGACCAAGGACAAGAGCCACGTCGCGGGCCAGGAAGAGATCGCCAAGGATCCCTCGATCGTGCTCGACGCGGTGAAGGACGGCCGCGCCTCCCCCGAGAACCTCTGCTGCGGCGACAGCCCCGAGGGCGTCGTGGAAGGCTGCAAGGCCATGAAGGTCGTCGGCGACAGCAAGGGCTGGGCCTCGGTGACCTGGCGCGACAACAACTACAGCACGAGCCTGAACCTGCGCTCCGGCGCGGCCCTGCGCCTGGAATGGAAGACCCTGCCCGAAGGCTTCGCGATCACCGGCAAGCCGCCGCAGCATTCGTGCGGGACGAAGGACATCCGCAACGACAAGGTGCTCGGCCCGCTGATGGAACACTACGGCCCGCGCAACTGGTCGAACGGGACGTTCGTCTACGCCCCGGACTTTTCGAAGGCCGCCGACGTCGCGGACATCGAACTGACGGGCGCCAAGGCCGACGGCGGCAAGCTGGCGGCCAGCGGCAACGCCTCGGCGATCTTCAAGATGAACCTGCCCTACTGCTTCGTCACCGCCAAGTTCGCGGCCGAAGGCGACGCCAAATTCAGCCTCTCCACCGACAACGGCAAGACCTGGGCGCCCGTGCAGCCCGGCGACCTGGCGGTGAAGCAGAAGTACGACCTCTGGATCAAGGCCGAATTCACCGGCGCGCTTTCCAAGTTCTCGCTGGAAGGCAACGTCGAACACAACCGCGGCGCGCAGCCGTACCTGTACACGGGCAAGAACGCCGTCACGGTCTCGACCAAGGACAACAAGCTGCCCGAAGGCGCGACCATGAAGGTCACGTACGTCTACCAGGAGACGACCGCGCCGGAGAACCGCTCGCGCTTCGACGGCAAGGGCGTCACCTACGGCGAAACGAAGACGGTGACGAAGGAGATCGACAAGCTGCCGTACACGTTCGAGATCGAGGTCGGCGGAAACTCGCCGCCCAAGATGCTCGCCATCGAACGCGCGCTCGTCGGCAAGTAACCGCGTGAAGCTGAACCTTGCTGCCATCGGACTGTGGGCGGCCCTTGCGGCCGCCCACGCCCTTTTTGGGACCGAAGCGCCCGCCGCCGAAGCCGCCCCCGCCGTCGGCGCGCTGCCCGCCAACCGCTGGGTCAAGCTGCACGAATGTTCCGCGAAGGACGAGGTCCGGCCCGCTCGGCAGGCGCACGGCGGGAGCTGCTTCGACCGCACGCGCGGCGTGCTGATGCTCTTCGGCAGCAACACGCACGGCAAGGACTGGCAGAACAATCCCTTCTGCTTCGACCCGGCTGCACGGACGTGGTCCACGCCTTATCCGGAAGACGCTTTCGAGACCTACGCGGTGACGCCCGAAGGACTGCCCGTCGCGGGCAAGGACGGCGCGCATCCGTGGGCTTCGCACACCTTTGGCGCGGTGGTCTACGACGACGCGCGGGACGAGATGATCGTCGCGTGCTTCGACGAACACCTCGTGCCCGGGCGCTTTACCCCGGTGATGAAGGACCTGTGGCCCAAGATCAAAATTCGCCCCACCTGGGTGTATGCCTGCGCGTCGAAGACCTGGAAGGCGATTCCCAAAGGCGAGAGCTTCTTCCCGCATTGCACGGCCTTCGACAGCGACCGCAAGGTGACGATCGGCTACCGCGCCGACGGCATCTTCGAACTGGCCGGCGAAGGCGACGCGCGCGCCTGGACCAAGGTCTGCGGGCCGGTGGAAGGCCTGACGGGCTGGCACACCAACTGCGCGTACGACGCGAAGCAGAAGGCGCTCGTGGTCTTCGGGCACCATCAGAACAAGAACGACGTCGGGGTCTACGACCCGGCCACCAAGAAGACGCGCCTGATGCCCACGCCCGGCGCGCGCCCGCCCAAGGACCAGCACACGCCCATGGAGTTCCACCCGGGCCTGGGCAAGACCGTGGTGCTGGTGGACCGGACCAAGCAGAAAGACGGCGCGCCCGCCGACACCACCGAGACCTGGCTGTACGACCTCGGCGCCGATGCCTGGACGCAGGTGCCCGGCGCGACGCTCCCCTTTGCCTGCGGCATGAACTACAATCTCGAATATGATCCCAAGCACGACGCCCTGCTGCTCGTCACCGGCGGCTACGACGTACCCACCGCCGTCTGGGCGCTTAAACTAACCCCTGATCGGTCCGAAAAATAGATTGAAACAAACCGGCCTCGCACGCTCCAGAATCGCGCAACTTAAGGCTCACAAAAGAACTGCAAAGTTAGACGCGCCCAAGGACTCCGTCGTCTAACGCAATTCTCAAGCAACCAACAATCAATCCTAATCGCCTGTTGCAACAATGTGCATTATTCGAATGCCACATGCTCCTGGTGTCAATTCGCGGGAGAAGTGCCATGGCTAAGCGAAAAAATCCCGATCAGGATCCTTCGGCCTCCTCTATTCGCCGCAGCGAGGTCTCGTCGCGCGAGACCGCGCAACTCGATTACGCCTTCCAGCCGATCGTGAACATCCACACGGGCGTCTGCTTCGGCTACGAAGCGCTGCTGCGCAACGTCGAGAAGACCCGCTTTACCGGCATCCTCGAATTCTTCGACGGCATGCACCGCCAGGGGATGCTCCCGCACATCGACGCGGCCCTGCGCGAGAAGGCCATCGCGAAGTTCCGCACCATCCCCGGCAGCGCCTCGGTGAAACTCTTCTACAACCTCGACAAGCGCGTCCTTGAAGAAGCCGGCGTCGAAAGCCGCGCGCTGATCGCGAACATCGGCCGCTCGCTCACGCGGCTGGGCGTCCATCCGGCCTCCCTGGTGGTGGAACTGACCGAACGCCAGGAAGCGGGCCTGAAGCTGGACGTGCGCGAAGCCGTGCGCGGCTGCCGTTCGGAGCACTTCAAGCTGGCGCTGGACGACTTCGGCACGGGCGTCTCGGGGCTGCAATTGCTCTACCACGCCGAGCCCGACTTCATCAAGATCGACCGCTTCTTCATCCAGGACATCGCCACCGACGCGCGCAAACGGCTCTTCGTCGCGAGCATGGTCAACATCGCGCACACGCTGGGCATCCTGGTCGTCGCCGAAGGCATCGAGACCGTGCGCGAGTTCTACATCTGCCGCGACATCGGCTGCGACCTGGTGCAGGGCTATTTCGTGCAGCGGCCGGTGCTGGACGTGAACGAACTGAAATCGGTCTACCCGTCGGTGGTGGAGGCCAGCCAGCGCGACCGCCGCGCGCGCAACCTCAGCGACCAGCGCTTTATCGCCGACCGCGTGGACGTGCTGGACGTGATCCCGGTCCGCACGCACATGGCCGAAGTGCTGAACCGCTTCCGGCGCGAGAAGCACGCGGCGCTTTTCCCGGTCGTCAACGAACTCAACGAGCCCCTCGGGATCATCCGCGAGGCCGAACTGAAGGAGATCGTCTATTCGCAGTACGGGCGCGAACTGCTGAAGAACAAATCGAGCGGCATGACCGTGCGGCGCTTCGTCAGCAAGTGCCCGATCGCCGACCTGAACACCAAGACCGAGAAGATTCTGGAACTGTTCTCGCGCGGCGAAAGCCCCGAAGGCGTGATCATCGTCCGCGACATGAAGTACTTCGGCTTCCTCAGCGCCTCGCAGTTGCTGAAGGTGATCCACGGCAAGAGCCTGGAACTGGCGCGCGACCAGAGCCCCCTGACGCGGTTGCCCGGCAACTTCATGGTCTACGAGTACCTGCAGGACGCCGCGCAGGACCTGGACGAATCGTACGTCGTCGCCTACCTCGACTTCGACCACTTCAAGCCCTTCAACGACAAGTACGGCTTCCGCGAAGGCGACCGCGCGATTCTGCTCTTCGCCGAACTGCTCAAGCGCGACCTGCTCAGCGAAAGCTGCTTTATCGGGCACATCGGCGGGGACGATTTCTTCGTCGGCTGGCGCGGCGGCACGCCCGACCTGGCCATCGACCGCCTGCTGCGCGTCCTGGCCGCTTTCCGCCGCGACGTGGAAAGCTTTTACGACCCCGAGGACCGGCGCAACGGCTACATCGTCACCGAAGACCGCGACGGCGGCATGCGCCGCTTCCCGCTGCTGACCACCAGCGTCGCCGTCGCCCACTGGTCCGCCGCGGCCACGCCGCGTTCCGTCGAGCACCTCAGCCGCGTAATCGCCGACCTGAAGAAGCGCGCCAAGTCCAGCCCGCAGCACGTCTGCTTCGCGAACATCGACGTCGCCCCCGCCGCCGCCGAACCGCTCCTCGAAGGCCTCCCCGAACCGCTCCGCAACACCGAGAACCTTTCGGCGAGCGCGTAACTGCAGGGGTCAGGGAACAGGGGTCAGGGGTCAGGGGTCAGGGAACGGCCGCGGCGCGCGAGCGCGCGCCGTTTTTGTATGTGGGACAGGCGTCCCGCCTGTCCGCACCGAGGGTGCAGGAGCGGTGCTTGTAGATTTGAGCCGTTCGGTGGGTGCCACACCGCAACGCGGTGTGCGGGCTGTGTGCGGTTTTTCCGCCCCTCGACGGGGCTCATCTCAATCTTGGTCCCCAGGGCTTACGACCTATAGACGTCCCCCGGTCAGCGGCGCGGCGCGGGGTGAAGCGGAAGCAACGGCCCGCACACCGCGTTGCGGTGTGGCACCCAACGGACCGGATGAATCTACAAGCACCGGTGCTCTTGTGGCGCAGACCTCCAGGTCTGCATACCTTGAATGTTGCAGGGAAAACGCACGGACGGAACGCACGCCGGTTCGCATGCGCTCCGCAGCATGGCGCCGCACGGACGGCTCGAATCTACAAGCACCGATCCTGCCCCCTGCGATGCGGACAGGCGGGACGCCTGTCCCACATGCAAAAACGGCGCGTGAGCGCCGTCGGCTGTTCCCTGACCCCTGTCCTCTGACCCCTGTTCCCTGTCCCCTGCCGTTACGTCAGTCTCGGCTCCCGCACTTCCTTCAGCAGCATGCCGACGATCTTGACGGGGTCGATGCCGTTGGATTCGGCCTGGAAGTTCGTGCCGATGCGGTGGCGCAGCACGGGGACGGCGACGGCGCGGATGTCCTCGCAGGCGACGTTGATGCGGCCGTCCATCGCGGCGAGGGCCTTGGCGCCCTTGATCAGGTACAGGCCCGCGCGCGGTCCGGCGCCCCAGTCCACGTACTCCTTGATGAACTTGGGGGCCTTCGCATCGTCGGGGCGCGTGCTGCGGACCAGGTCCGTGACGTACTGCAGCACGTAGTCGCTGACCACGATGCGGTCCACGACTTCCTGGAGGCGGAAGATATCGTCGGCGGTGAGCACCGGCTTGAGCTTGACCGGGCGCGCCACGGTCGCGAAGCGGTAGATCTCGCTCTCTTCCTCGGGGCTCGGGTAATCCACGAAGATGTTGAACATGAAGCGGTCCTGCTGCGCTTCGGGCAGCGGGTACGTGCCTTCCTGTTCGATGGGGTTCTGCGTCGCGATGACGAAGAAGGGCGACGGAAGCGGGTAGGTTATGTTGCCGACGGAGACCTGGCGTTCCTGCATCGCTTCGAGCAGCGCGGCCTGGGTCTTGGGCGGCGTGCGGTTGATTTCGTCGGCCAGCACCACGTTCGCGAAGATCGGGCCCGGGAGAAACTTGAAGTCGCGCCGGCCGGTCTTGGGATCCTCGTCGATCACGTTCGTGCCGGTGATGTCGCTGGGCATCAGGTCAGGGGTGAACTGCACGCGCTTGAAGCTGAGGGCCAGGACTTCGCTGAGGGCCTTCACGATCGTCGTCTTGGCCAGGCCGGGGACGCCGACGAGCAGGCAGTGCGAACCGCTGAAGAGCGCGCCGAACATCTGGTCCACCACGTCGCGCTGCCCGATGATGACCTTGCCGAGTTCGCGGACCATGCGCTCGCGCGCGTCCTGGAACGCGGCCAGTTCTTCGGCGAAAGCCTTCTTGTCGTCCATCGTCGTCGGCTCGGCCAGCGGCATGGGAACCTCCCGCGGAATGGGCAGTTACGCCGGTCCCGGCGGGGTCCCTTCGACTCGCACCGTCCGGCATACTCATCCAAGACGGCTCTTTACGCAAGCTCGTGACGGGATTTCGAGGCCTTGGGCGGCAACAAAAACCCCCAGCCGGGGCCGGGGGCTATTGCTGCGTGTGGCTCGGCCGCGGCGCTTACTGTCCGGCGGCGGCCTCGACTTCGGTGGCGTTGCGCACGTAGTACTTGTTGATGATGCCGGCCTCGACGAGCTGCTTGCATTCGTCGGCTTCGGTCATCTGGATCGCGTCGTGCGGGCAGATCTCGGCGCAGAGCGCGCAGCCGATGCAGCCGCTGACGCCGATCAGGTGGCTGACCTGGATGTTCCCGTCGCCGCGCATTTCGAGCACGTCTTCGGGGCAGTAATCGACGCAGTAGGTGCAACCGGTGCAGTTGTCCTTGTTGATCACCGGGCGCGGGCGCTGCGTCATCTGCTTGCGCGGCACCAGGCGGTCGAACTGGTCGGTGATGCAGGTGACGGGGCAGACGTTGCCGCAGACGCCGCAGTCGATGCACTTATCCGCGACGATGACGTGCAGAGTCTGCTTGCCGCCCACGATCGCTTCCGTGGGGCACTTGGTCAGGCAGGCCGTGCAGCCGATGCAGGGCTTTTTGATCTCTTCGCTGACTTCGCCGTGGATGAAATGAGGCATGTCGTTTCCTTGGTGGCAAACCTGCTCCTGAAAGACACCTTACCCGTGCGACCGCACCTGTCAACGCGCGTAACAACGAATCCCCGGCCGCCGTCAATGCCTTTGCGAAACCGGAGGCAGGCACTAGGCTTGCTCCCGCTCAGAGGCGATTCCAAAAAGGAGTATTCCATGCACCTGAAACGGACGGCGGCGGCGCTGCTGGCGTGCACCCTGCTTCTCGGACTGACCGGCTGCTTCGACTACACGGAAGACGCGAAATTCGACGAAAAGGGCGCGGGCAAGCTCTCCATCGTCTTCAACCTCGGCGATCTCTCGCCGATCGAGAAGATGGCGGCCGCGCTGGTGAAAAAGAACCCGTTCTCGAAGGAGAGCTTCGAGAAGGATCTGCCCGCGGGCGTCAAGCTGGCCGAGTACAAGGAAGTGGTCGAGAACGAGCAGAAGAAGATTTTCATCACCTACGAATTCGACGACCTGAACAAGCTCGCCCAAGCCCGCGCGAACGACAAGGACGACCTGATCTTCAAGAACATCAGCCTGACCAAGGTCAACGACGTCTGGATCTTCAGCCGCTCGGTCAAATACAAGGACAAGGAGCAGCTCGAGAACGCCAAGAAGCATCTCTCGCGCAGCAAGATCGTCCTGAAACTGACCGGCCCCGGCAAGCTGGTGAAAGAACAGAGCAATCCCATGCGCGTGGAAGGCGAAAACACCTGCGTCTGGGAAGGCACCTTTCCCGAACTGATCGAAGGCAAAGACGGCAGCGGCACGGTGATGAAGGCGCAGTACGACGTCGGCAAGTTCCCCACGGGCCTGGTGATCGGCCTCGTCGCCGCGGTCGTGGTCGTCGTCGCGGCCGGCGGCGTACTGATGATGCGCAAGAAGCCGGCCTGACCGGGTCCGCCCGGCGCCGCTCGAGATTGGCCGCGCGGACGCGCGGCGGTACAGAACGCGAGGACGTGCCTATGGGCATGATCAAGGAGTTCCGCGATTTCGCGGTGCGCGGGAACGTGATGGACATGGCGGTGGGCGTGATCATCGGCGCCGCCTTCGGCAAGATCGTGACGTCCATGGTGAGCGACATCATCATGCCGCCCATCGGGCGCCTGCTGGGCAACATCAATTTCAGCGACCTGTTCATCAGCCTGGACCCGGAAAAGACGAACGGCATCGAATCGCTGGCCAAGGCGCGGGAGACCGGCGCGGCCATCGTCGCGTACGGTTCGTTCGTCAATGTCGTGCTGGATTTCTCGATCGTGGCCTTTTGCGTCTTCCTGATGGTCAAGTCGGTCAACAAGCTGAAGAATTCGGCCGCGCCGGACAAGCCCGCCGAGGCGCTGACGCGCAACTGCCCGTACTGCTGCATGAGCATTCCCTCCAAGGCGACGCGCTGCGGCAACTGCACGTCCCAGTTGGCCGAGGCGAAGTGAACGGAGCAACGGGGTAAGGAGCTTTTTCGTGAGCAACGATTCGTCCACGGCCCATTCGGAACTCGAACGCCGCCGCGCGCAGGCTCTGGCCGGCGGCGGCGCCGAGCGCGTCAAGGCGCAGCACGACAAAGGCAAGCTGACCGCGCGCGAACGCCTGGACGTCCTGCTCGACGAAGGCACCTTTCAGGAAGTCGGAATGCTGGTGGAACACCGCTGCCGCGACTTCGGCCTCGCCTAGCAGGTCGTGCCCGGCGACGGCGTCGTGACCGGGTACGGCTCGATCAACGGGCGCACGGTCTTCGTCTTCAGCCAGGATTTCACGGTGCTCGGCGGTTCGCTGGGCGAAGCCCACGCGGCCAAGATCTGCCGCCTGATGGACCAGGCGATGAAGGTCGGCGCGCCCGTCATCGGCCTGAACGACAGCGGCGGCGCGCGCATCCAGGAAGGCGTGGTCAGCCTGGGAGGCTACGCCGACATCTTTCTGCGCAACACGCTGGCCAGCGGCGTGGTCCCGCAGATCAGCGTCATCATGGGGCCGTGCGCGGGCGGCGCGGTGTACTCGCCGGCGATCACCGACTTCGTGCTGATGGTCGAGAAGACCAGCTACATGTTCGTGACCGGGCCGAACGTGGTGAAGACCGTCACCAACGAGGACGTCACCTTCGAGGACCTGGGCGGCGCGCTGGTCCACGCGAGCAAGTCCGGCGTCGCGCAGCTTTCGGCCCCCAACGACCTCGCGGCGCTGAAGCTCACCCGCGACCTCCTGGACTTTCTGCCGCAGAACAACCAGGAGCGCCCGCCGCGCCGCGAGACCGCCGACCCCGCCGCGCGCGAAGACGCGGCTCTCGACACGCTCGTCCCGGCCGATCCGAAAAAGCCCTACGACATCCGCGCCGCGATCCGCGCCGTCGCCGACGACGGCAAGTTCCTCGAGGTCGCGCCGCTTTACGCCGGCAACCTGGTCGTCGGCTACATCCGGCTCGACGGCGAGGCCGTGGGCGTCGTCGCCAACCAGCCCGCGCACCTGGCCGGCTGCCTGGACATCGACGGCTCGCTGAAGGGCGCGCGCTTCGTCCGCACCTGCGACTGCTTCAACATTCCGCTGCTGGTCTTCGAGGACGTCCCGGGCTTTCTGCCGGGCGTGAAGCAGGAACACGGCGGCATCATCAAGCACGGCGCGAAGCTGCTCTACGCCTTCTGCGAGGCCACGGTGCCGAAGGTGACGGTGATCACGCGCAAGGCCTACGGCGGCGCGTACGACGTGCTCAACAGCAAGCACATCCGCGGCGACATGAATTTCGCATGGCCGACCGCCGAGATGGCCGTGATGGGACCCAAGGGCGCCGTCGAGATTCTGTACCGCAAGGAGATCTCGGCGTCCAAGGACGCCGCCGCCGCGGCCGCCGCGAAGGAGGCCGAGTTCCGCGAGAAGTTCGCGAATCCGTACGTCGCCGCCGCGCGCGGGTACATCGACGAGGTGATCGAGGCGCGCCGGACGCGCCCGAAGCTGATCGCGGCCTTCCGCATGCTGGCCAACAAGCGCGACAGGAATCCGCCGAAGAAGCACGGCAACATTCCGCTCTAGCGGACCGAACCTTGCCCGGCGCGGAAAACCCGGCATGATACCGGCATGACCAATCGCATCCTTCTCTGGGCCGTGGTGGGAGCCTGCGCGCTGACGTGGGCCGGCTGCGGCGACCAGTTCAAGCGCAGCGGCGGCCTGCAGGGCGCCATCGACGCCGGCGTGCAGGAACAATCCAACACCAAGGCGCGCCGCTACGAGGACGCCGAGGTCAGCTTCGAACGCCCCGCCAACTGGACCGCCACGCCCATCGACACCAAGGACGACAACGTCTACTCGCTCGACATCTCCGGCCCGAACAATTTCGCCGCGCGGCTCACCTTTCTGCGCCAGTCGAACGATCCGGGCGCGTTCCCCTTCGAGATCATCCAGCGCATGCGGCGCGAGAACCCCAGCGTCGAGGCCGACCGCTTTGCCGGCACGCTGGGCGGGCGCGAGGCGCGCGGCTACAGCTACAAGCTCAAGGCCGACGGCATCCAGTGGCAGGGCCTCGTGGTCGCCTTCACGCAGGCGCGCTCGGAGGCCTGCTTCCTGGGCCAGTATCCCGCCGATGCCGGCGCGGCGCAGCGCAAGGAACTGACCGACATCATGGAAGGCCTGCACCTGAAGAGCCTGGCGCGGAAACCCGACGCCAAATGAGCAAGCGCGCGAGCCCGTCCGAAAAGCCCGCGCTCCCGCGCCGCCTGCTGATCGCCAACCGCGGCGAGATCGCCCTGCGCGTCGCGCGCACCGCGCGCCGCCTGGGCCTTGAAGTCCTCGGCATCTTCTCCTCCGCCGACGCCGGGCTCCCGCACCTGCGGCTCTGCCACCGCGCGCTGGAACTTCCGGGCGATCCCAAACGCGTCTACCTCGACATGCACGCCGTCATCGACGCCGCGCGCAAGCTGGGCGCGGACGCCGTCCATCCCGGCTACGGCTTCCTCAGCGAAAACGGCGGCTTCGCCGCCGCGGTGGAAGACGCGGGGATGCTCTTCGTCGGCCCCGCGCCCGAACAGAGCGCCGCGCTGGGCGACAAGCTGGCGGGGCGCAAGGCGGCGCAGAAGGCCGGCGTGCCGACGGTCCCGGGCACGCTCGAACCGGTCGCCGATCCGAAGGAAGCCGCGCGCATCGCGAAGGAGATCGGCTTTCCCGTGCTGATCAAGGCCAGCGCGGGCGGCGGCGGGCGCGGCATGCGCGTGGTCGAAAACGAGGGGCAGCTCGCCGAATCGATCGCGCGCGCGCAGTCCGAAGCCCTGGCGGCCTTCGGCGACGGGCGCGTCTTCATCGAAAAGTATTTCTCGAGCGTGCGGCACGTCGAGATCCAGGTGCTGGGCGACGGCAAGGGGCACGCGGTGAGCCTGGGCGAACGCGACTGTTCGGTGCAGCGCCGCCACCAGAAGCTGATCGAAGAATCCCCCACCCTGGGCATGCCGCCCGAAGCCGCGAAGAAGATGGGCGAACTGGCCGCGAAGCTGGCCGCGAGCGTGCATTACCGCGGCGCGGGCACGCTGGAATTCCTGGTGCCCAGCGGCAAGGACGCGAAGCCGGGCGAGTTCTACTTCATCGAAGTGAACGCGCGCCTGCAGGTCGAACACCCCGTCACGGAACTGCGCACGGGCCTGGACCTGGTCGAGGAACAACTGCGCATCGCCGGCGGCCTGGGGTATTCGTTCGATCCGAAGAAACTCGAATGGCGCGGGCATTCGATCGAGGCGCGCGTGATCGCCGAGGACCCGGGCGCGGACTTCCGGCCGTCACTCGGCAAGCTCGAGACGGTCGTGCTGCCGTCCGGCCCCGGCGTGCGCGTGGATGCGTGGGCCGAGGCTGGCCTGGAAGTCAGTCCGCACTACGATTCGCTGCTCGCCAAGGTGCTCGCGTGGGGGCAGACGCGCGACGAGGCCATCGGGCGGCTGGCGGGCGCGCTGCGCGAGACCTTTATCGCGCCGGTGACCACCACGGCCGCGTTCATCGCCGACGTGATCGAGAGCGAACCCTTCAAAAGCGGCGCGTACGACACCTCGATCCTGGCCGCGCGCAAGAAGGCGCACGCGCCGGACAAGGACCGCCCGCTGCCCGTCTCCGCGGGCGTGCTCGCGGCGGCCGACCGGCTCTCGCGCAACGGGCACGCGGCCGTCCCGGCGCTGAACTACCGCGGCCGGGGCTTGAGCGCCTGGCAGGCGGCCGAACGCACGGAGGAAGGCGCGTGAGCGACGCGTACATCCTCCGTTCCGGCAAGCGCGTCCTCGCGCTGCGCTTCACGCCCGACAAACGGCTCGCGGTCGAAGGCGCCAGCGGCGATCCGCGCCCGTTGCGCGTGCTGCGCCGCGAACCGGGCGGGCTGCTCGTGGTCCTGTGGGGCGACGAAGTCTTCAGCGGCGTGGTCAGCGGGAACGGCGAGGCCTTCGATCTTTGCGTCGCCTTCGAGGCCGAGGGCCTCGAGAAGGGCCTGGCGCTGAAGCCCGCGGCCATCGACGCGATGGAACAGGTCGTCGCGGCCGCCGCCGACGCCGGTGGCCCGCTTGCGATCAACAGCCCGATTCCGGGGCTGATCAAGAGCGTGAAGGTCAAGGCCGGCGACGACGTGGCCGAAGGCCAGACCGTGGTCGTCCTCGAAGCGATGAAGATGGAAAACGAGATTCCCGCGCCGCGCGCCGGCACGGTGCAGAGCGTGGACGTGCAGCCGGGCCAGACCGTCGCGGCGGGCCTCCTGCTGGTCACCCTCGCGCCCCTCGCCTGAGCGCCGTTGCCTCCTTCGTATCCCTGAAAGACGCCCCCGATTTTCGGTAACAAGACGGTAATGACCGCCGCGTCCGCGGCAGCATGGAAGGATGCCATGCCTCGTCGCCTCCCATCAGGCCGTTACCGCCCGGACGCGCCGCCGAAGATTCGCTTCGGCATCGGCTCGATGCTCCTCGCGGTTCTGGCGGCGGGCACCTCGGTCTCGGTCATCGTCGCGGGCGATTCGCCCGTCACGACGCTGTACGGTTGCGTGGGACTTTTGGGCTCCGCCTGCTATATTTACTTCTACTACTACGACCTTTTCCATAAGCCCGAGTGACCCCGAACATGCCCGATCCCGCGGCCCGGCCCGAGCGCAAGCTGGCGTGGCTGCGGCGGGCGCGCAAGGGCATGTCCCTTTCCCTGCGCTGGGTGGCGCTCTCGCTCGGCCTGCTGCTGCTGGAAGTGCTGGTGGCGAACACGATCTTCGCGAGCCCCATCGCGTTCGCCGCCGCGCTCCTTTGGCTCGTGGGCAGCATGGGCCTGTACTTCGGGCTTCTCGCGGCGTGTTTTCTGCGCTACTCGCTCTGGAGCCTGCTTGCTATGGTTTTCGTGGCCGCCGGATCGCTGGCGCTGTTCCTGCAGCAGGAAAACCTCTGGAAATTGCTGGGTCTGGCGGGGTTCTCGGGCTGCGGCGTGGCCCTGGCATGGGCCCTGCACGCCGCCGACCCCGACCTTCAAAAGGGAAAATCGCACGATGGACCTGCGCTTAACTGAGATTCAGGAGGCCGCCCGCGAGACCGCGCGCGACCTGGCCGAGAAGAAGCTCCTGCCCGCCGCCGCGAAGCTCGACGCGAGCGAAGCCTTTCCCGACGAAGCGCTGAAGGAACTCGCCGGCGCGGGACTGCTCGGCATGCGCATCCCCGAGGCCCACGGCGGCGCGGCGCTCGACATGGTCAGTTACGCGCTGACGCTGATGGAGGTCGCGCGGGCCGACGCGAGCGTCGCCGTCACCCTGAGCGTCAACAACCTCGTCGCCGAGACCATCGAACGATTTGCCAGCGACGAACTCAAAGCCACGTACCTCACGAAGATGAACGAGCCCGCGGGCCTCGGCGCGTTTGCGCTGACCGAACCGCAGGCCGGCAGCGACGCCGCGGGCATCCGCACGCGCGCGGAACTGAAAGGCGGGCACTACGTCCTGAACGGCGAGAAGACCTGGATCACCAGCGCCGACCGCTGCGGCGTGATGCTGGTCGTGGCCGTCACCGATCCCTCGAAGCGGTCGAAAGGCGCGACCGCGTTTCTCGTGGACGGCAACGCCAAGGGCATGACCGTCGGCAAGCACGAACCGAAGATGGGGCAGCGCGCGAGCCATTCGTGCCCGGTCTTCTTCAAGGACTGCAAGGTCCCGGCCGCGAACATGCTCGGCAAGGAAGGCGAGGGCCTGAAGGTCGCGCTGAGCGGCCTCGACAGCGGGCGCATCGGCATCGCCTCGCTCAGCACGGGGCTCACGCAGGCCTGCCTGGAAGAGATGACGCGCTACGCGAAGGAACGCACCGCCTTCGGGAAGCCGATCGCGGATTTCCAGGCCATTCAGTGGATGATCGCCGATACCGCCGTGGACCTGGAGGCCGCGCGGCACCTGACGCTCGCGGCGGCCTGGTGCAAGGACGCGGGCGAACCGATCGGCGAGAAGGCCGCGATGGCCAAGCTCTTCGCCAGCGAGGCCGCGAACCGTTCGGCGTACCGGGCGACGCAGGTCTTCGGCGGGTACGGCTACAGCCGCGAATACCGCGTCGAACGGCTCTACCGCGACGCGCGCGTGCTGACGCTGTACGAGGGGACGAGCGAGATCCAGCGCCTGGTGATCGCGCGCGGGCTGCTCAAGTAATCAGCGGCGGCCCGGCAGCCCCGGGCGCGCTCCGGGCGCGCCGGCCGG
>JAHCJK010000122.1 GCA_026184295.1 Planctomycetota bacterium | reverse complement strand
CGAAAGAGTGAACGACGAAGGGAGCGTCGAAGAGCGCGAAGGAGGGAACGACCAAAGGAGTGACCAAGAGAGTAACCAAGAGAGTGACCAAGAGAGCAACGAAGGGACTGACAAAAGGAGCGAGGAGGAAGCGACGAAGCAAGTGCTTGATCGTCACGTAGGCGCGTAGGCACGTATGTAGTAGCAAAAATAAGCTCGTGCCGTTCTCTGCGTGCTCCGCGATCTCTGCGGTGAAATAAAGCTCAAAAGCTACCGCACGCTCGATTCCAGCAGCAGCGCCCGGTGCTCCATCTCCTTCAGCGGCATCAGGTCGCCCTTCTTCGAGGCCACGTCCATGCCTTTGCGATACACGTCCAGGGCCTCGGCGTCGCGCTTGAGCGCTTCCAGGGCCTTGCCGAGCGCCAGGTACACCGCGGAGTTGTCCTTCTGGACCTCGCAGGCCTTCGCGTAGGTCTTCGCGGCGGCTTCGGTCTCGTTGAGTTGCAGGAGCGCGTTGCCGAGTCCGAAGAGGGCCACCGGGTCTTCGGAGTCGATCTCGAGGACCTCGGTGAACATGCCCTTCTTGCGTTCGGCGTCGGCGCGGCGCGCGGCGGCTTCGGCCTCGGCGCGTTCGGCGGCCTCGGCTTCGTTCGCGACCTGGCCGAAGGCCTTTGTGGTCGCCTTGGCCTTTTCCAGTTCCGCCTTCTCCTTGTTGCCCATCTTCATGTAAAAGAGCGAGAGATTCGTGTGCACCATCGGCTCGTGGGGCGCGACTTCCTCGAGGCGCTTGAAGATATCGACGGCTTCCTCGAAGCGCGACGTGCGGCCGAGGATCACGCCGAGGGCCTCGTAGGCGTCGGCGAAACTCGGGTCGAGGCGCAGCGACTCCAGCAGCAGGTCGATGGCTTCCTGGTCGCGGTGGTTCGCGAAGACGCGAATCGCCTTGTCGTGCAGGAAGCGCGCGCGGCTCTGGCGATCCGGCGCATGATAAAACGGCAGCAGCGCGACGCGCGCGTTCCAGATGCCGCTCGCGCCTTTGACGCGCAGCTTGGTGCCCGGCGTGCGCTGCTGGCGGCCCAGGTAGGCGAAGGCCACGGGCGCTTCCATCACCGGCGAATCCGTGCGCGAGACGATCTCGCCGACCTTCTGGCCGCTCTCGATCAGCAGCGAAGCCCCCGCGTCCGGCAGGTCGGCAAGCAGCGCGGCCGGATCGTTCGCGCCGTCGAAGACGAGCCCGCGCAGCGCGCTGGGCGTCGAACCGTAGGTGCGGATGCGCGCGATCACTTCCTGGCCGAGGTAGCAGCCTTTGGTGTAGCTGACGAGCTGCTGTTCGAGCCCGGTCTCGGGGAGCACGCGCTGGTCGTCGCGGTAATCGATTCCGCGCCGCACTACGCCGGCCTCGATGCGCAGGATCTCGAGCACCGCGCCGAGTTCCCCGCCCTTCGGACTGACGAAGTCTTTCGCGCGCGCGGCCTCGCCCAGGCGTTCGGCGATCGGGTCCAGCATGTCGGCCTCGCGCGGTACCGCGATCAGGTACCCCGCGTCGCCGGTCAGCGAGCGCGCGATCGCCCACGTCCCCGGCGGAATCCCGCCGTGTTCCAGCGCGCGCACGGCATGCTCGCGCAGGCTCACCCACGGTTCGCCCTGCAAAGGTCCGAAGACTTCTTCCGCCAGCGCGGGCGCCTGCGGGCCCTGGAGCAGCAGCCAGTCAAACGCGGCACTCGCGTCGTCCATCGCCGCGTCGTCGAAGAGAAAGCCGTCCAGGTCGGCGCGCAGTCCCTCGACGCCGTCGCGGTCGAGCAGTATCAGAAACGCGGGCGTCTCCTGCGGCAGCCGGTGCAGCGAGAAGATGCGCGTCAGCGTGCCGGTGCGCGTGACGCGCGCGTTCAAGTTGCCTTCGCCGGGCATGAGCGCGTTCACTTCGTTGGTGATCTGGCCGTGCAGGAACTTCGCGGCGTCGGGCCCGGCGATCTTCAGGACGCCCAGGTCGGCGATGCCGAGGCCTTCGCGCGCGGGGCCGATGGAAGCAAAAAGGCCCGTCGAGCGGGCCTTTTTTGCGTACGCCTGAATGTCTGCCGCGCGCGAAGCGTTCATGTCTTAGACCGAGAAGCTTTCTCCGCAGCCGCAGGTGTTGGTCGCGTTCGGGTTGTGGAAGACGAAGCCCTTGCCCTGCAGGCCCTTCTGGTGGTCGAGCGTCACGCCGCGCAGGTAGATGGTGCTCTTGCGGTCGAGGAAGACGCTGAACCCTTCGTACGCGATCACCAGATCGCCTTCCTTCTTCTGGTCGAACTCCAGCTTGTAGCTGAGCCCCGAGCAGCCCCCGCCCTTCACGCCCAGGCGCAGGCCGGCGCCGGGCTTTTCCAGGGCGAGCAGGCGCTTCACTTCGGCCTGCGCGTTGGCGGTCAGGGCCACCACCTCGCCGTCGGCGGGCTTGGCGGCCACCGGCGCGGGCACGGGCTTGGGATCGGCCTTCTTGGGCGGCTCTGCGACGGCCGTGGCGGTCGCGACGGCGCCCAACTGGCTGTGCATCTCGCCCAGGCGCTTCACCGACGAGACTTCCGCGCGCGGGAGGATGACGCGGTCGTGCTTCTTCCAGACGCCGAACTTGGCCGCGCGTTCGACGTACTGCTGCTTGCTGCGCCCGTTCTGGCCGTCTTCGTGCACGTCCACGTCGAGCAGAATCACCTTCTCGTCGTCCATGTCGTCGCAGCGCCCGACGTACACCTTCGGGCCGTTGGTATCGACGACGACCGTGATCCCGTGCAGCTCGCTCTTGTCCTGATGAAACGTTCCCATGGGCAACCTCGGTTCTTTCTAACCACAGAGTTCACAGAGCTCACAGAGAACGGCTTTTCCCGATTTGTTCGAAGAGCAGTTCTCTGTGATCTCTGTGCCCTCTGTGGTGAATGAGAGACTTACTTCGCCGCCGCGCAGACGGAGTCGAAGACCTTCGTCAGTTCCTGCGCGATGCTCTGCGGAGCGCGGCCTTCGATCGCGTGGCGCGGGACGAAGTGGACCAGTTCGCCGTCCTTGAAGATCGCGATCGACGGGCTGCTGGGCGGCACGTCGGCAAAGTAGCCGCGCGCCTGCTTCACCGCGTCCACGTCCTGTCCGGCGAAGACCGTCGCGATGCGGTCGGGCTTGCTGGCGTTCTGCAGGGCCATCTTGACGCCCGGGCGCGCGCCGCCGGCGGCGCAGCCGCAGACCGAATTGACGATGATCATGGCGGTGCCGGACTTGTCGGCCATGAAGGCGTCCACGTCCGCCGCAGTCTTCAGTTCCTTGACGCCGGCGGTGGTCAATTCCTTGCGCATGGGGGCGACGAGTTCTTCAGGGTAAGGCATGTTGGTCTCCTTTGGGCGCGGACGCGCGCCGCTTGCATGTCCAAGGGTCGATTATAAATCATGCCCTTGTAAGACAAGTCTTTTTGAAGCTGGTAGAAAGCCAGCAGTTCGTTGACATGCCCGGGTTCCTCCCGATATAGTCAAGATCGCGCGGCGCTCCTATCTAATAGTAGCGCACCAGGCCAGGAAACTATTCCGTGGACACCTCTCGGCTAAAGCAGATCGCTCAGAAGCTCCAGTCCGAGCAGGAGATGAACAAGAGCATCGAAGTCGCGCAGAAGCGCCAGCGCCAGATGCTCCCCAATCTGCCCAAAGTGCCCGGTTTCGAGTTCCACGCCGTCTACGTGCCCGCCACCACCGTTTCCGGCGACTTTTACGACTTCATCACCGTCGGCGACCACCTGATCGGGATCGCGATGGGCGACGTTTCCGGCCACGGGATCGAGGCCGGCATCATCATGGGGATGGCCAAAAAGGCGCTGCAGATCTACGCCAAGGGCCGCCCCAGCCCCAAGGACACGCTCTGCATCACCAACGAAGACCTGGCCAAGGACCTGGACGGCGAGACCTTCGTCTCGGCCAGCTACGGGATTCTGGACGTGACGCGCAACATCTTCACCTTCGCGCGCGCGGGGCACAACCCGCCGTTCGTGGTCAACCCGGCGCGCCCCGAGCCCGTCATCGAGATGAAGCCGAACGGCATGGTCATCGGCGTGGACAAGTCCGGCAAACGCTTCCCCGTCGTGACGCAGGAATACGAGCTAGTGCTCCAGCCCGGCGACCTGGTCTTCCAGTACACGGACGGCCTGGTGGAAGCGCCGAACAAGCACAAGGAAGAGTTCGGCGAACACCGCGTCAAGGAACTGCTGCTCAAGCACCACAAGCTTTCGGTGATCGAACTGCTCGAGCTGATGGAAGAGAACGTCCACAGCCACTACGGCGACCGGCCGCAGGAAGACGACATCACGCTCATCGGCTTCAAGATGCTGTAAGCGCCGCGCGCTACCCGAAGACCACGTCCAGTTTCTCGCCCGCGTTCAGCGCCACCGGCGTCTCCAGCGTCACGCGCACGCCCGCGTCCGTGGCCTCGGCGGAGGCCCCCACGGCCTTGCCGTTCACGCTCGCGCGCGGCGCCTTGCCGGCCAGCGTCTTCGGCGGGGCCAGGTCGAGCGCCTTCAGTTCCACGCGCCCGTAGCCGGCCTCGATGCTGGCGGAAAACTTCTTCGCGGAACTCTTCTGCGCGTACACGCCCCAGCCCGCGTCGAGCGAGAAGAACGAACGGAAGTTCTCCGCGTTCACCTTCGGCGCGAAGCCGATGCGGCCTTCGACCGCGCTGTAGCTGAAGCCTCCGAGCGCCGTCACCAGCGACCACGAGGCCATCGCGCGCGCATAGTGGTGCCCGCACTCGAATTCGTTCCACGGGTTGCGGCGCAGGCCGTCGTAGCGGTCGCGCACGCCCTTGGTCACGGCCAGGCCTTCGTCCACGCGCCCTTCGTAGATCAGGTGCGCGGCCACCTGGTACTCGATGCCGGTCCAGACTTCGTCGCTGTAGACGAACGGCAGGCGCGGGCGGTTGCCGCCCGGCCACGAACAGAGCAGCAGGCCGGCCTCGTCGTTGAGCGCGTAGATGCGCTGGACGTTGTTGAAGGCGCCGATCTCCTTCAGGAAGTTGTGCTTGAAGACCGTCGCGACGGCCCGTTCGACCTGTTCCGGGTCGAGCACGTAGCCGAGGCCCGCGACGTGGCTGGCCCACTGGCCCAGGAGCTGGTCGGCCAGGCAGCCTTCGCCGTGCTGGTACTTCACTTCAAAGTCCTTGCCGGGCACCAGCGCCGGGGCCTTGCCGCCGGGCGGCTGGTTGCAGTCGCAGCCAGGGCCGCAGGCCGCCGAACCGGAGGCCGCCGGCCCGCGCAGATGTTCGGGGACGTTCAGGCCCTTCGCGACGTTCACCTTCTGGATGTAGTAGTCGCCGTTCCAGAGGTCCTTCTCCATCTTCTTGCGGCCCGACGCGGCGAGTTTGCGGTAGGCCTTCGCGGAGGCCTCGTCGCCCAGGTAGCCGGCCATGCGCGCGCCGGCTTCCAGCGCGCCGAGGTACATCGCCTGCATCAGCGGGTTCGGGCCGTAGAATTCGATGTCGTAGGTGTTGTGCTGGCAGCCTTCCATCAGCCCGTCGCCGTCGGCGTCCCAGCCGTTCGGCTCGGTCCAGGCGAATTCCAGCGCGCGCTTGGCGGCCGGCCAGCATTCCTTGAGGAAGCGGTCGTCGCCGCTGAGCTGCCAGTCGCGGTAGAGCCGGATGATGCAGCCCATCTGCCCGTCGCCGCAGGCGTGGTAGTCGCCGCGCTTGGCGTTGGCGGGCATCGAACTGCGGAACTGCATGTGCCCGCGCGCGTCGGTGGAATTGAGGAACTCGTTCTTGCGGATCGAACGTTCCAGCGCCGGGAAGAGGAACGCGAGGGCCTGTTCGTAGTTCCAGACGTGCGTGCAGGTGCCGTTGCAGCAGCCGTTGTCGTCGCTGCAGCCTTCCCAGCCGTAAAACTGCCCGTCGGCCAGCCGGACGCAGGTGGGCGTGCGGATGATCGAGGCCTGGCTGCCGGCGGCGTCGAGCGCCACGGCGGGCAGTGTGCTTCCGTAAAACGCGCCGTGCCACGCGCGCGTGGCGGCCTCCAGGCCTTCCTTGTTGCGCTGCAGGAGTTCCGCGGCGTCCCAGGCGTCCTTGAACTGGGAGGCCATGTACGTGCGGACGATGATGTTCTCGGTCCAGGCCTTCATGAACGGCGAATGCCAGGAGATCGTCACCGGAATGGTGACGCTCGCGCCGGGCTCGATCGTCGCGTGCATGCACAGCGCGCCGGTGCCCGCCCCGCCCTTGCCCTGCACGAAATCGAAGAAGCCCTGCGCGTGCTGCGCGTCGCCCTTGGGTTTCTCGTCGCCGTAGACCGAACGGATGCTCTCCTCCAGCCGGCCGTCTTCGGCGAAATCGTCCCACAGGATGTGGGCCGAGTCCCACCAGCCGCCCTTGTAGAGATTGGTCTGGACGTCGGCGTCTTCCCATGTGGTGGTCAGGGCCGCGGTCATCTGGTTCGGGTCGTCGGCCTTCAGTTCCGGCGCGGTGAACCAGAGGCCGTGCACGCCTTCGCCCTTGCGGTACTGGTTGAGCAGCGACTTGATCTCGCTCTTTACGCCGATGTCCTGCCGGCCGATCGGATTCTGCATCGTCGAAAGCAGCGAGACTTGAACCGCTTTTTTAGACGGGTTGCGGAAGGTCCAGTGGAAGACCGCGACCGGGTAGGAACTCTCGTCGGCGTTGAGCGGCACGAACGGCGTGTAGGCCTCCAGGCTGGCCTTCACCGGCAGTTCACGGTCCTTGAAGTCGATCCACGCGAACGGGTACTCGCCGCGAAACTCCGCTTCGTCGAAGCGCGCGACGCCGCCCAGGTTGGCGCGGTCGAGCCCGTGGCCGGCGTGGTACGGCGGGAGCAGCTTGCGTTCGAGGATCTTCGCGACCGGCGCGTCCTTCGATCCCGCGGTCTTCGCCCAGACCGCGAAGAAGGTCAGCGGCAGGTTCTTGTTCTTGCCCGGGCGGTTGTGAATCTCCCAGTCGCGCAGGTTGCCGCGCCCGCCGAGCGAGACCGTGCCGGTGCCGATGCCGCCGAGCGGGAAGGCGATCTGCCCGAGCGCCTCCCCCGAAAACGAACGCTGCTTGCCGGTGCGGCGGAGTTCCTCGGGACGATACGGGACCTTGGCGGCCATGTCTGGCGGCTCCTGGGAAGTGTAATTTTCGCGAAAGCTCACACGTGTGAGCACCCACAATTCATTTACCCCTTTTCAGGGGTTTCGCAACCTGGAAATCGCGTCAAACCGTCGAATTGAATCCGTCCGACCTTCCACGCCTTCAAATAGTAAGGACTTACGCAGCCCGACCGGGTGCTCGATTTTCTTTACGTGGAGGCTTGGTCCAGCAGCGCGCGGCCGGCGCAGGCGAGCATCGTCGTGCCGGGCGTGTGGGGATCGCCGGGCGCGGCCGGCCGGTGCAGGTAGTCGTCGAGCGACCGCAGCGGCCCGCACCCGAAACTCCCGCTCAGCACCGTCCCGTCCTTCGCCACGAACCCTTGCAGCGCTTCGTACCCGAGCACCGCCACGTCGCGGAAGACCTCCGCCGGGAGCAGGTCCTGCTGCACCGCGCGCGCCAGGTAGAACCCCGTGCCCGTCGTCTCCTGGTAGGTCTCCGGACGGTACGGAACCTGGTGCCACATCCCGCGCGCGTCCTGCGCGCCCGCAATCGTCAGCGCGAACTCGCGCAGCATCTCGAGCAGTTCGGCGTGGCCGGGGTGCTCCGGCGGGAGCGCGGTCAGGCTTTCGACCATGCCGCGCAGCACCCACCCCTGCCCGCGCAGCCACGCGCCGGGCGAGACGAAGCCGCCGTCCGTGTTCCAGCCGCGCCCCTGGCTCCACCAGCCGGTCTTCTGATCGAGCAGGATGCGGCGGAAGGCCCGGTACTGGCCCACGCATTCGTCGAAGAAGTCCGCGTCGCCGCTGAGCGCCCCGGCGCGCGCCATATGCGTCGCGTACCCTTGCAGCATGTCGATGAAGATGCGCTGCGTCTCGGGGCGGAAGAAGTACGCCACGCAGCCTTCGGCGTCGCGCGGCACCTCTTTGCGAAACGCGTCGGCGGTCTCGACGACGTGCGCGATGTAGCGGTCGTCCTGCGTGCGCAGCCAGAGTTCGTAGTTGATCATCACGTACAACTGCTCGCGCCAGTCGTACGCGCGCTCGGGCGGCAGCTTGCGCCAGGCCATCACGTCCTGGACGTACGCCAGGTACGCGGGTTCGTTCGAGACGTCGTGCAGCCAGAGCAGGCCCTGGAGCGCCAGGTCGTTCATGTACGTGCGCGGGCGGTCCGTTCGGCGCATGAAGCGCCGCGCGATGCGCGCGCCGATCTCCAGCGGGCCTCGGACGATGCGTTCGCTCATGCGGGCCTCGGCGAACGGTGCGCGCGTTCCCACGCGGCGTCCAGATCGTGTTCGAAGTGGTGGCGAATGGTCTCGAAGCGCGCGCCGTCCTGGGCCGCGCGTCCGGCCCCGCGCGAAGCGCCCACGGCCGAGAGCGCGTCCGCGGCATTGACCTCGGGCTCACGCCCTTCGCGGATCGCGGCGGCAAATTCCGCGAGCATCGGGCGCAGCAGGTCCTTCACCTCCACGCCGGAAGGCGCGTCGAAGACGATCGGCGCGGCGTCGCCCTTAAAAGTCAGGCGCGAACCTTCTAAGCCGTCCGCGCGGGCTTCGGCCACCTGTACGCCGGAGGCGATGTGCCCGAGTTCCACGCGGAAGCCGCCGGGCTGCGGCGTAAAGGACTGCGGCTCCGTCGCGAGCGTCCAGCGGACCAGATCGAGGAGGTGGACCGCGGAGGCCAACGGCCCTTCGCAGGGCAGCAACGTCCCCCACGGCCCCAGGCCGGCGCCGAATCCTTCGATGTTCGCTTCTTTGGGAAAACCGAGCGGCGCCGCCTGCACCTGGTCGCGCGCGAGCATCGCCGCGGGCCAGAAGCGGTACGGCAGCGCGGCGGCCAGACGCAGGTCCTTTTCCTGCGCGGCGGCCATGCATGCGTCGAAGTCCGACCAATCGAGGCAGAGCGGGGCTTCGGCGAGGACGTGGCGGCCTTCGTTCAGGCACGCGAGCGCCGCCTGCGCGCGCCCGGCCAGCGGCACGGCAAGGTACACGGCGTCGGTCTGTGCGGCTTCGACCACACGCACCCCCGCCAGCCCGGCGCAGGCGGCTTCCACCGCCGTTGCGAAGGCCTGCGGGCCCAGGCACCCGATCCGAATCTCGCGCATGCCGCTCAGTTTATCCCCAACCTCCCGCCGATTCGCGCAAGAATTTCGCGCGTTTGCTACACGGCGGCGGCCGCCGGCAACGCAGCTAATATTTCGTCCAGCACTGGGAAGAGTTCGCCTTCCAGGCGCTGCCCGGGTTGCAGGCCTAGCCCGTCCGTGACCTTGTGCTTCATGGGACGGAAGGTCGTCGTCAGGTCCACGCTGTTGACCACGTGCGCGTAGCGCGGTTCGTCGGTGCGGTTGGGATGCGCGGCATGCGCCGTCACGGCGTGGTGGAAGGTGCAGTCGCCGGCCTTCAGCGGCACGCTGACGAAAGACTCGTACTCCAGATCCGGGCATTGCCGGAAGAGGCATCCGGGATCGCCGACGTCGATCTTGGAGGCGAGCTTCGTGTAGCGATGCGACCCGGGCACAAAGCTCATGCAGCCTTTGCGCGCCGGCACGTCGCACAACGCGATCCAGCACGAGATCGGATGCGCGGTATCGGCGATCGCCCAGTGCGGAAGCCCCTGGTGGAACTCCGTCGGCTGCCCGCCGGGTTTCTTGACGAGCGTCTGGTCGTGCCAGAGCCGTAGTTTGACGCCGGTCAGTTGCTGCGCCGCGGCGATCACATGCGGATGAAACGTCAGCCCGCGCATCTCCGGCTGCACGCGCCAATGGTTGACGATCTGAGTGAGGACCGGTTCCTGCCCCAGCCCCGTCCCGGCCTGTGAATCCAGATACCGCACGATCACGCTCCGGTAGTGCGCGACCTCTTCCGCGGAAATGATCTGCGGAACACGTACGAACCCGTTTTCACGAAAAGACTTAATCAGCTCGGGGGAAAGCGTAAAGTCGTTCATGGTCGGCTCCTTTTGTTTAGTATGGATTCATTGCATCCACAATAATTAACACCAGGAATGCTCGGGCAGCCATAATTGTATTGCTATTTTGACAGAAATAATTAATGTTGAACACATGGTCCAATCCGTAGAACGCGCGCTCGATCTCATGCTGGCTGTCGCCGGTAAAGAGGAAGGCCTGGGCGTACGCGAACTGGCCCGGCTGACGGGGCTCAAGGCTCCCACGGCCCAGAACCTTTTAAAGACCCTGGCCGCGCGCGGCATGCTTCAGTTCGACGACGTCACGCGCACGTACCGCGTCGGGCACACGGCGCTGGTGCTGGCCGACCGCGCCGATTCGCAGCCGCGGATCGAACGCTTCGCGCGCCCGTACATGCTGCGCATCGTTCGCGAATTCCAGGAAACGCTGGATGTCTGCGCGCTGATCAACGGGCAGTTCGTCCGCGTCGCGGTGGTCGATTCGCCGAACGTCCTGATGGTGCGCGAATGGTCGCGCACCTCCCCTTACCCGCATTGTTCGGCCTCGGGCGTGCTGCTCTACGCCTTCGCGACGGAGGCCTTTCAGCGGGCTTACGCGGAAGGCGTCGCGTTTGCGCAGATGCCGCCCAAGAGTCCGCAGAGCGCCTCGGCGCTGCTGGCGCACTTCGCCGAAGTGCGGGCGCGCGGGTACGGCCAGAACGTTCAGGTGACCGCGGAACACATGTCCGCGCTGGGCGTGCCCGTTTTTGGGCCCGACGGCCGCATCGAATGCGCCCTGGGTCTCAGCGGGCCCGCTTCGCGCATGACCGAGACGCGCTGCGCCGAGATGCTTCCCCGGCTGTTGGAATACGCGCGGACGATGAGTTCCGCGCTGGGCCACCGCGGAACCTTTCCTCCCAAAGAGTAAGGCCAGGCCATGCCGTCAGGCGGGCGCCGGATGGCTCGCGCCGGGCAGGCCCTGCTTGTACGCGCGCGGCGAGACCCCCGTGCGCTTGCGGAAGACGCGGCTGAAGTACGCCGGATCGTCGTAGCCCACCGCGCGCGCGATCTCGTTCAGGCGCAGTTCCGGCTGCGTCATCATCAGTTCCTGCGCGCGGCCGATGCGGTACTTCTCGAGGTACTCGATGGGCGTGAAGCCCGTCGCGCGCTTGAAGCGCCTCACGAAGTGGAAGGTACTCATGTGCGCGTGCCGGGCCAGTTCTTCCAGCGACAGGGTGCGGTGGTGGTGGAAACGCAGGTGCGCGAGCGCCGCGGCCACGCCCGCCGGCGCCTGCGCTAGCGACGGATCGGCTTCGCCGCCCGCGCGCCGGTGGCCTTCCACCACGTTCGCGATCAGCCCCGACAGGTGGTGCCAGACCCACGCGTCGTAGCCCGGAGGATGTTCGGCAAGCAGCCGGAAGAGCGCGGCGAAGTCGGCGCGCACCCGTTCGAGCGACGCGAAGGGGATCACCACCGAGCCCGCCGACCGGATCAGCGCGTTAAAGACCTCCGCGACGCCCGGGCCGTCGAAGAGCACCCAGTACATCTCCCACGGTTCCGCAGGATCGGCGTGGTAAGTGTGCGGATTGCGCAGGTCCATCAGCACCGCGTCGCCGCCCGCGGCCGTCCAGGCCTTGCCCCGGAAGTTGCCGTGCCCCTTCCCTTTCGCCATGAACATGATCTGGTGGCCGAAAAAGCGTTCGCGCGCGGTGCCCCAGTCGGTGCCGCACTGCTGGTGCGCGGCGTTGTGGACGTACCACCACAGCCCGCGCGAGCGTTCGCTGGGGAACCCGGCCGCGCGTTCGAAGACTTCGGCGCCCTTTGGAGCAATTTTATCCAAGTATTTGGCAAAAGCCTCCCGATGCCTAAGCAAATATCGGGGGTATTCTAATCCAGGTAAGCAAGATCAGTCAACATGTAACCCTGAATCGGAGGACGCAACGCATGAGCTCGCTTCTGGCCACCACCCCCGCGCTGACTTCGGAAGAACTCGCCCAGTTCGAACGCGACGGCTTTGTGGTCAAGAAGGGGCTCTGCAAGCCCGGGCTGCTCGCGCAGATTCAGGGCGAGGTCGCGGACCTGCACGAACGGATGGCCACGAACCCCGATCCGCAGGCGCACATCAGCTGGGAAAAGTCCGAACCCGGCAAGCCGAAGCTGATCAAGCAGCTCATGCATTCCGAAAAGGTCTGCCCGGGCCTGAACGAATTCCTGCGCGGCGACGCGTGCCTCGACATCATCGAAGCGCTGATCGGGCCGGACATCTCCCTCTTCCACAGCAAGCTGCTGATGAAGGCGGCGCTCGACGGCACCGTGACCCCCTGGCACCAGGACTATGCCTACTGGAAGAAGGGCGAAAACCGCCCCGTGCAGGTGAACGCGATGCTCGCCATCGATCCCGCGACGAAGGAGAACGGCTGCATCCAGTTCGTCCCTGGCACGCACAAGCAGGGCCTGATCAAGCACGACCGCCAGCAGGGCGTCTCCTTCGGCGTCTTTCTGCCCGGGTACTTCCAGGCGCGCGAAGGCGCGGTGCTCTGCCCGATGGACGCGGGCGACGTGGTCTTCTTCGGTTCGCTGGTGATCCACGGATCGGACGGGAACAAATCGCCGCTGCACCGCCGCGCCAACACGGTGGCCTACACGACCACCGGCGACGACCCCGCGCACTTCCGCGAAGCCCTACGCGGCCGCGGCGCGAACGGCTGAACGCCGTCGGGCGCGCGGGGCACCATCTGTTGGCATGCCGAAGGAGCGATGGCTCTCCGGGTGGCCCGGACGCAACCGCGTCCGGGTCGCGCAGCGAGTAGAAGCCCCCACGGCACGTACGCTTTTCGAAAGACCGCCGGTACCGATTCGCCTATTCCAGACCCCAGCGCAATGGGATGCTTCCCTGCGCTTCGCGCCCCGGACGTGTGACTTCCGGGCCACCCGGCAGCCAACAAGCAAACCAGGCAACCAGCCAAACCAAGTAACTAGCCAACCAGCAAACCAGATAACTTGCAAACGAGCCAACTAGGTAACAAGCTAACCAGCTAACTACGCCCCATCAGCCTCTCGGCAAACGCTTCGATTGCATCCGCTCCGGGCTCGGCGTGGTGATTGAAGTACGTCTCGATGGTCACGCGTTCCTTTTCCATCCCGGCCTTGCGCAGCGCGGGGCGCCAGAGGTGGACCATCTCCCCGTTGCCGACCAGGTGGACGTGCAGGCCGCTCAGGCCGCCCAGCAGCGGCGGGACGCTTTGGTCCACGCGCCCGCGCAGGCCGGTCCAGGACGCGTGCGGCCGGCTGAGCGAGAACCGGTACGCGAAGTTCGGATACGCCTCCGCGAGCGCGCGCAGTTCGGGCTCCAAGCAGAGGTCGGCGGCCTCGCGGAAGCCGGCGTACAGCGTGAGCGGGCGCGTCTCGCCCTCGCGCAGCGTCTTCGCCGCGTAGCCGTACAGCGGCCCCAGGCCCGTGCCGGTCGCGATGCCCACGATGCGTTCGGCCTCGGGGCGCACTTCGCGCTGAATCGGGTTGTGCCCGGGCCCGTGGAAGTACAGCGTCGCGCCGGGGGCGACCGTTTCGAGCAGCGGGGTCATGCGGCCGTGCGGGATGACGCGGTAGAGGTGGCTGAAGCGGCGCGCGGCGGGGTCGCCCGCAGAGACCGTGTACGCGTGGCGCAGCATCTCGCCGTCGTCGCGCTTGAGCCCCACGCCCAGCACGTGGCCGGGTTCGAACGCGGCGGGCCGGCCGTCGGCGGCTTCGAGCGTCAGCCAGACGCTGGCGCGCGCGATCGCGCGGTTTTCCACGACCCGGGCGGGCCGCCAGTCGGGGTTCGCAACGGCCATGCCCCTACCCTAGCACGGCGGCGCAGACCGCGCACGCGGCAATGCAGGCGGTCTCCACGCGCAGAATGTGCGCGCCCAGGCGCACGCGCGCGACGCCGGCCTGATCGGCCAGCGCAAGCTCCTCGTCCGAGAACCCGCCTTCGGGCCCGATGAGCAGGATCACGTCGCGCGGCGGCGCGCCGTCCGAGCCGTCGTCGGCCTCGCGCGCGAGCCACTGCGCAAGGCCTTCGCGCGCGCGCGGGTCGAGCAGCACCACGAGGTCGCTCGCGGCGCGGTCGGAGACCAGCGCGGGCAGCGAGCGCTCGCCGCCGATCGCGGGCACGTCCGTCCGCCCCGACTGCTTGGCCGCTTCCGCCGCGATGCGCCGCAGCCGTTCGACGCCTTCGCTCTCGCCGTCCTTGATCACCACGCTGCGGGCGCAGCGCAGCGGAACGATCTCGCGCACGCCCAGTTCGGCGCACTTTTCCACCAGCACGGCTGCGCGCTTGCCCTTCGGCCACGCGGTGGCCAGCACCACGCGCGAACGCGGCGTCTCCGCCGCCTCGTGGGCCAGGTTCTCCACGAGCCGCGCGCTTGCGCCGTCGTCCGTAAGCTCGGCGCGCCAGCTCCGGCCGTGCGCGTCGAAGACGTGCAAGTCCGCGCCGGGCTTCAGGCGCAGCACGCGCGCGTGCTTGCGTTCGTCCTCGGGCAGCGGAATCTCCGCGCCGGGCGCGGCGGCCTCCAGCGAGGCGACGTGAAAGCGGCGCGCGCGGGCCATCAGACGCGCTCCGTCCGGCCGCTGCGCACGCTGGCGATCTCGCGATGGCAGAGCCGCAGGGCCGCGAGCGCGCTCTCGGCGGAAAGCCATTCGCCGTCGCAGCGGCCGTTCAGGGCATCGGCGGCGTATTTGATCTCGGCTTCGAAGGCCTTGACCGGATCGGCAGGTCCTTTCGAGAGCGGCTTCGCCTTGCCGTCGGGGGTGAGCAGCGTCAGCGGCATCACCGCGCGCGGCTTCCCGCCCATCGTCGCCCACTCGAAGAGGAGGCTGCCGCGTTCGAGGTAGATCTCGAAGCCGTGCGTGAACGAGCGCCCGCGCATGCAGATCCCGCCGCTCGAACAGGTCACCATCGGGCCGCCGCGTTCGTACACGTAGGTCGTGTCGAGGTACTGCACCGCGCCGCCGGCTTCGATGCCGCGCGCGAAGACGGCCTTAGGCGTGCCCGTCAGCAACTGGATGAAGTGCGTGTCGTGGATGTGCAGGTCGATGGCCGGCCCGCCGCTCTTTCTGCCGTCCTGCGCGTCCTTGGACCAATCGGGCTTGCTGATCACGCGTTTGAAGTGCGCGGCGAGGACCTTCCCGAACTTTCCGGACCGCACGAGCTTGAGCGCCTGAAAATAGTCGGGGAAGAACGGGAGCACGTGCGCGATCAGCAGGCGCTTGCCGGCCGCGCGCGCGGCGGCGGCCATGCGTTCGCCTTCCTTCAGATCGGTCGAGATCGGCTTTTCGAGCAGCACGTGCTTGCCGGCCTTCAGCGCCGCGAGCGTCACCTCCGCGTGCTGCGCCGTGGGCAGGCAGATGTCGATCAGATCCAGCTTCGGATCGGCGAGCATATCGCCCAGGTCTTCGTAGGCGCGAATCTTCGAAAGGTTCTCGATCCCGCCGCGCGCGCCGAAGTTCCCCTGGATCGAGCGCCAGTCGCCCGCGCGCTTCTTCGGATCGCGCGTGGCGATCGCGTCCACGCGCAGGCCCTTGAGCCGGCGGATCGCGCGGAAATGCGTCATGCCCATGAATCCGAGGCCGGCGATGCCGACACGAATCATCCGAAAGCCCCTCGTTCGCTCGTGGTTCCGCCCAGCGTAACCGCGCGCGCGGTTGCGCGCCAGCGCGCGCAGTTGCGGCGCTCCGGAACCTGCTATGATCCGGGAAATTTCCGGGAGCGCCCCATGTCTCAGCCCAACCGAACCCTGCTCGTGGCCGACAAGTTTCCCGCGAAGGGCCTGGACGCCCTGAAGAACCTCGGGCTCGCCGTCGATTACCGCGCGGACCTCGACGCCGCGGGGCTCGCCGACGCGATCAAGAACGCCTCGGTCCTGATCGTGCGCTCGACGAAGGTGAACGCCGCCGCCATCGAGGCCGCGAAGAATCTCCAGTTGATCGTGCGCGCCGGCGCGGGCGTGGACAACATCGACGCCGCCAAGGCCTCGGCGCTGGGCATCTACGTCGCCAACTGCCCGGGCAAGAACGCCGCGGCCGTGGCCGAACTGGCCATGGCCCTGCTGCTCGCCGCCGACCGCCGCATCCCCGCCGCCACCGCCGACCTGCGCGCGGGCCAGTGGAACAAAAAGGAGTTTTCGAAAGCCGACGGCCTGTACGGCCGTTCGCTGGGCGTGCTCGGCGTCGGGCGCATCGGCGAACGGGTGATCGAGCGCGCGCTGGCCTTCGGCATGCGCGTGCTGGCCTGCTCGCGCTCGCTCACGCCCGAACGCGCGAAGGAACTCGGCGTCGAGTTCTGCCCCGACCTGTACCGGCTGGCGCAGCAGAGCGACGCGGTGAGCATCCACCTGGCGCTGAGCGCCGAGACGCACCACCTCGTGGACGAACGCTTTTTCGGCGAGATGAAGCCGCGCGCGATCCTGGTCAACACCTCGCGCGGCGAAGTGATCGACCCCGCGGCGCTCGAAAAGGCCGTGAAGGAGAAAGGCATCCGCCCCGCGCTGGACGTATTCGAAGGCGAACCTTCCGGCGGCGCGGGCCCGTTCGCGCTCGCGGTCAAGGACCTGCCCGGCTTCGTCGGCACGCCGCACATCGGCGCGTCCACCGAACAGGCGCAGGAAGCCATCGCGGAAGAGGCCGTGCGGATCGTGCGGGAGTTCGTGCGCACCGGCAGCGTGATGAACTGCGTCAACCTGGCCGAGCGCACCCCGGCGCTGTGCCTGCTGGTCGTGCGGCACTTCGACAAGGTGGGCGTGCTCGCGGGCATCTTCGAAAAGCTGCGCGCGTCGAAGATCAACGTCCAGCGCACCGGCAACATCGTATTTTCGGGCGCGCACGCGGCCGTCGCGCGCATCGAACTCGACGCGCAACCGCCGGACGAGGTCGTTGCGGCCATCGCGGCGCAGGAACACGTCCTCAGCGCCGAAGTCGTGGCGCTGAATCCGTCCTAAAGCCGCGCTACTTGGTCTCGGGGCAGGCCAGCGTCACGCCCGCCAGCGCGCCCTTGCCGGCCTTGTCCGCCACGCGCAGGCAGAATCCCCAGCCGCCGCCGCCCTGATCGACGCGCAGCAGCAGCGTGTGCGTCCCGGCGGCCAGCTTCACGCGCACGCGGTCCTCGTCGATCTTCACGCCGCGCGCCGCGGGATTCTTGTGAATCTCCTTCCCGTCCAGCCAGACGGTCACGCCGTCGTCGGAACCGATCATCAGCGTGCCCTCGGCGTCCTTCTCCACCTTCAGCGCCGCCGCGGCGTACGCAAAGCAGTTCTCGTTGGGCTTGAGTGCCGCGGCCAGGTCCACGATCCCGGAATCCTCCGGCTTGAAGAGGCGCGCCCACTTGAGTTCGCGGTCGCCGTCCTTGAAGGCCGCGGCGAAGTCCGGCTTGCCCTGCGGCGCGACCTTGTCCGGCGCGCCGGCCTCCTGCGCCGTGAACGCCCCGAGGAAGAGCCAGTCCTTGAAGAGCGTGCGCTTGGACGCGTAGGTCTCCAGCGCCGCCTTGAGCGCCTTGCCCTGCTCGCTCTCTTCGGCGAAGAGCGCCGCGACGTCCTTCGCGAAGGTTTCGGACGAGGCCTTTTCCAGTTTGGCCTGGCAGGCATCGCCGAGCGCCTCGACGGCGGCGGCGACCTTGTTCGCGTCCTTCTCCGCTTTCAGCAGCTCGGTGAGATTGGCGAAGGCTTCCTTCTTGTCCTCGTCCGTCCACTTCTCCTTCTTGTAAAGCGCGTCGTTCTTCAGACGGCCGATTCGCACCGCGAAGGCGCCCTTGAAGTCGGCCAGCGCCGCGTCGGCGGAACGGTCGTTCAGCCACGCCATGCAGGCGGCCTCTTCCTTCTTTTCGAACGCCAGCGCGACGGCCTTGTCGAGCCAGCGGTCGGTGAAGTTGCGCGCGGGCCCGGTGGTCAGCATGGCAGTGAAGTGCGCGAGCACCTGCGCGAAATCCTTGGCCTCGAGCGCCTTGTCCATCAGGCTCGCGCTTCCGTAACGCGCGTAAATGCGCGCGGCGTAGGTCTTCTTCGCTTCGTCCGAAGCCGCCGCCCAGCGCGCCTCCGCGCCCGCGGCATCTCCGGCCAGCACGTCTTCCTCCAGCAGCATAGCGAGCGCCTCGCCGTCGGGCGCGGCCTCCTTCGGCCACTGCTTGAGCACCGCCGCGGCGGCCGCGCGGTCGCCGCACCAGCGCGCGCGGCGCAGGCGGGCCTTCCAGGTGGGGAGCCCCGCGGCCGCGTCGCCGAAGGCGGCGGCGTTCGCGCCGGTCACGTCTTCCGCGCCGGCCAGCGGCGTCTTTTCAAGATCGAGCGGCTTGCGCTCCGGGGCCTTTTCGCGCAGGCAGAAGAGCGGGTCGCCCACGATCATCAGCCGCCACGGCAGGTAGAAGTTCTGCGCCGAGCGCTGCCGGAAAGTGGCCGAGAACGGCGCGCCGTTGGCCAGCCGCGGCGCGAAGTAGCGCGAAGGCTGGAAGGACGTGAGGAACGGTTCGGCCGTGGAGCCGAAGTACCAGTACGCGCCGCCCCAGATCGCGCGGCCGGCCAGCGTGTCGGTGTCGTACACGCCCGCGGCCGTGCCGGAATGCGTCACGTGGATCGCGACCGGCCCGCCGACGGGAAAATCGTCCGGCGTACCGCCGCCGCCGCCCACCGACCATTCGTGCGCGCCGCCCGACGAGTTGATGACGATGACGCCTTCGCGGTTCCACGGAACCTCGTGCCCGCGGAACGACTCCACGTTCGCCTTCTCGCCGTTAAACTGCGTGACCTTGAAGCGGTCCTTCCACGCGGCCTCCGCGAAATCGGTGCGGTAGTAGCCCCAGATCGAGTACGG
>JAHCJK010000121.1 GCA_026184295.1 Planctomycetota bacterium | reverse complement strand
GGCGACCACGGCCGCCGACGAACGCCAGCCCAACGCGCGACCGAACAACGCGAACGCCGAAGCCGCGGCCGCGGCCGAGCCCGCGCCCGACGCTCCGAATAACGGGCGCGAACCGCAGCAGCAGCAGCCGCAGCATTTGCGGCGGATCGCGCTGCCCGGCTGGACGAATTACGCCGCCCGCGCGACCGAAGACGCGAGCCTGAACGCGCTGCGCGCCAAGGTCGAAGCGGCTCCGCGCGCACGCGAACCGCGCAACGCCTACGCCAACGCGCTGGCGCTCGCGGAAAAGTGGGACACGCTCCAGGCCGTCTGCTTCGAATGGATGCCCTTCGACCCCGAGAATCCTCAGGTCTACGAATACCTCGGCAAGAGCGCCGCGGGGCTGAAGGACGCGGCCACGGCGCTGCGCGCGGTCAGCTCCATCGCCGAGATCGCGCCGAACAACGCCGCGCTGCTCGGCCGCGCCGGCTGGGTGCTGCTGGCCGCCAGGAACCTGCCGATGGCCGAAGCGCTCTTCCGCGAAGCGCTCAAGCAGCGCCAGGACGACCCGAACCTCTACCGCGGCCTGGCCCTGTGCCTGTGGCAGCAGGAGAAGCTCGAAGACGCACTGAACGTGTACGAAGGCGCGCTGAAGGCCGAATTCAACAACCGCTACGGCGACGTGAAGCGCGTGCTGAAGGAAGAGGCCGCCTACGTCGTCCGCGCAATGCCCTGGAAGGAAGGCCTGGCCCCCGAGCAGGACCCGCGCGTGGTCTGGCCCAAGAAGCTCGGCCTGGACCTGAAGCGCGCGGACGCGCTGCGCGTGACCCTGGGCTGGGAGACCGACGCGAACGACGTGGACCTGCACGTCACCGACCCCAAGGGCGAGGAATGCTTCTACAGCCACGCCAAGAACGCCTCGGGCCTGGAACTGTACAGCGACCAGACGCAGGGCCTGGGGCCGGAAGTGATCCGCTGCGAGAAGGCGCTGCCCGGCAGCTACCACATCGGCGTGAACTACTTCAGCGCCGGCCCGATGGGCGTCAGCCGCGGGGTGATCGTGGTCTTCCAGCCGGAGAACGGCGTGGTCAAGGCGCCGGTGATCGTGCCCTTCTGCCTCGTCCCCGAGGTCGGCGAAGGCAAGGACATGCGCCACCTGTACGAAGCCAAGTTCTAAGCCGTTGAGATACCGGATGTTCGGCGGGCGGCCCGGGGGCCGCCCGTTTTTTTGAGAATATCTCCACCCCCAAGCCCGTCTTACGCATGCCCTGCGGTCGCGTGAATACCGTTCGACACGACCGACATCTAGGCATAGGATGACGGACCGTTTTTCCCGATCCCAACCCCGTAAAGGAGCTGCCATGCCTCGTACTGCGTATTCGACCAAGCTGGCCCTCGCGCTGCTGCTCGGCTTGGCGGCCATGGGGACCACGCGCGCCGCCGAACTCCAGTGGTTCACCGACTTTGAAGCGGCCAAGGCGGCCGCCGCCAAGGACAAGAAGGACATCGTCGTCGATTTCACCGGCTCCGACTGGTGCGGCTGGTGCATCAAGCTGAAGCAGGAAGTCTTCGACCAGGAGGCCTTCGTCAAGGAAGCGCCCTCGAAGTACGTCTTCGTGGAACTCGACTTCCCCCGCGGCAAGGAACTGGACCCGAAGCTGAAGGAACAGAACCAGGCGCTGATGGAAAAGTACCAGGTCCGCGGCTTCCCCACGATCCTGATGCTGGATTCCAAGGGCGAACTGATCGGCCGCACGGGCTACCAGGCCGGCGGTCCCGAAAAGTACCTCGCGCACCTGGGCGAGATCAAGGCCGGCGTCTCCCGCCGCGCCGAACTGCTCGACAAGGCCGGCCGCGCCGAAGGCCTCGAGAAGGCCAAGATGCTGAACGAGTACGTGGAACTCGCGGGCAAGGCCGGCATGGAAGACGGCCTGAACGACAAGATCGACGACATCATCCGCCTCGACGCCGAGAACAAGCTGGGCCTCAAGAACAAGTACAGCATCATGAAGGGCCTCACCGACGTCCAGCAGTCCAAGACGGCCGAGGAAGCGCTCGAGAAGATCAACACGCTCATCAAGACCTACGCGCCCAAGGGCGAAGAACTCCAGCAGCTCCTGGTGATGAAGGGCCAGATCGCGGGTTCGAAGGGCGACCGCGCGGGCCTGATCGCGAACCTCAAGGAAGCGCTCGCCGCCGCGCCCGACAGTGAGACCGGCAAGCGCATCTCCGAGTTCCTCGCCAAGCAGGAAGCCGCGGGCGGCGCGCCTCCGGCGGAGAAGAAGGGCGAGTAACCGGCTGTTCGTGCTTGAGAAAAGACCCCGCGGATCGCGGGGTTTTTTCATGCCCGGGCGGAAGGAAGACACCGATGCACACGTGCGTCTTATCGTTTCCTTCGGGATTTTGCAGGTCCAACCTGTTGCATGCACCTGGGTAAAAGGATACATTGGTCGGGGTTGTATTGGGAGCGGACATGGCGTCAACCGACCTCAAACCTGACAGCAACTCTCAAACCTCGCTGGTTTGCGCCCCCCGAGTCGCCGGCTACACCCTCCTCGACAAACGCTACGAAAGCTCCGTCTGTAGCATCTACAAGGCCCGGCAGGAACGCCTGGGGCGCGTCGTCTGCCTCAAGCTGCTCCCGGAGTTTCCGCCGCCCTGCGACGTGGCGCTGGAACGCTTCAACCGCGCGGCCTACGTGAGCGCGCAGGTGGTCCACCAGAACCTGCCGGTGCTGTACGAGACGGGGACCTCCGACGGCTACCACTACACGGCGCTGGAATACGTCTCGGGCTCGAGTTTGCAGGACATCCTGGTCGAACGCGGGCGGCTCTCCGAGCGCCGCGCGGTCTGGGTGGGCCTGCAGGTCGCGCGCGCGCTGGTGGCGCTGCACGAAAAGCAGATCGTCCACCGCAACGTGAAGCCCAAGAACATCCTGGTCGAATCGACGGGCCGCGTGCGCCTGGTGGGCCTGGGGCTGGCCAAGTGCGAGGCCGCCTGCTTCAGCAAGCATCTCGACACGCAGACCATCGGCACGCCGCACTACATGGCCCCGGAGATGATCCGCGGGCGCTACACCGATCCGCGCAGCGACCTGTATTCCCTGGGCATCACCATGTACGTGATGGCCTCGGGCGCCCCGCCCTTCCCCAAGGGCATGCCCGCGGCGGTGATGGCCAAGCACCTGTACGAAGCGCCGCCGCCGCTGCGGGAACGCTACCCGGAGCTTTCGCGGGAGTTCGCCGAGACGGTGGACGACCTGCTGATCAAGAACCCGGACGAACGCATCTCGTCGGCGCGCGAGGCCGTGCGGCGCCTGGAACGCCTGGCGGCGCGCCACAACTACGACGACCTCTGCTTCGCCGACGCGCCCCGCGCGATCCGCGACAAGCGCGCGCCCCTCGACTGGAACGAACTGCTCCGCCCGCTCGCGATCTTCTTCGGCTCGCTCGCCTCGGTCTTCGTCGGCGGCATCCTGCTCTTCGCCGCGTACCAGGCGCTGTCGGCTCCGGCGGTTCCCGCGCCGCCGGCCGCGCCCGCGGCCGCGCCCAAGGCCACGCAGCCGGCTCCGGCCGCGCAGCCCGCCGAAGCCGCGCCCGTACCCGATCCGCTGGCCGAAAAACGCGCCGCCGAATTCCAGCGCCTGAAGGAACTCGAGTCCGTCTTCCGCCGCGATCCGTGGCGCGGAGTGATGGAATGGGACCGCTTCCTCGCGCTGTTCCCCGAGGCGCCCGTGGCGATGAAGCAGGACGCCGAGCGCCGCTCGAAGATCTTCCACAAGTTGGCCGCCGACCAGGCCATCGGACGCAACGGCCTGCCCCGCGCCGACAACGCCGGCGAAGCGCTCGATTTCTAGCCGCTCGTTTTCACGAATGAAAATGGACGAACCGGACGCGCCGCGGAGAAACCGCAGCGACGGTGGCTATTCTTTGGCGGGCTTGGTGAGGTTGCGCTGGCATTCCGGGCAGACTCTCTGGCCGTTGTGATCGACCATCTCCGCCTCGGCCACGCTGCTGAAGCAGACCGGGCACATCTTCATGCCGGCCTTGCCGCCCCGGCGCGGCGCGGGCGCGGCCTGGGCCTGCGGCTCGTCTTCTACGGCGACGATCTGGCTCGCGGCGGCGGCTCCGGCATCGAACCCGCAACTGGGACAGACGTTCCGGTTGCGGAGGATCGTGGCGCAGCGGCGGCAGCGGGTGTCCATGTCGGTCGGCCTCTCGAGCCTATTCGGCGTTCTTCTTGTCCTTGGGATCGGGCGCAGCGGCGTTCGCCCCGGCCGCGGGGACCAGTTTGAGCGTCTCCGCCTGGCGGCCCTTGGCGCGGAGTTCCGCGTCGGCCTGCGCGAATTCGGCGCGCTTGCCGAGCCACCACTTCTTCACTTCGTCGGGCGTGTCCTTCTGCGGACGGAAGCTCGATCCCGCCATCTTGTTGATCGCGTTCAGCACTTCCACCACCTGCGCGCGCGCGTCGTTGACGGCCTTCTGGCGCTGGGCCAGGCTCGAGCCGCCCGCGCGGGCGCCGCCCGCGCCACCACCACCGCCGCCGCCTCCTCCGCCTCCGCCGCCACCACCCCCTGCGTTCTGCGTATTGTTGTTGTTGTTCCAGTTGTTCGGCAGGTCGGGGTAGCGCAGTTTGGAGATCAGATCCACGAGTTCGTTCAGAATCTCGGCCTTGAACGCCTGGTTCTCGACGATCGGGGCCATCTTGACGCCCAGGTCGCGCGAGCGTTCGCCCGCCAGCACCGAGGCGATGACGTGCGCCAGCGCGCCGTCCACATCCTTGCCGGTGCAGAGAACCTGGAGCGCGAAGAGCTTCATCTCGTCGGCGGGTTCGGCGTTGAGCGCGTGGGCGATCATCTGCCAGGACGCGAGTTCCTGGGTGTTCTCGAGCTTCTTCAGCGCGGCCTTGCGCTTCTCGAGTTCCTTCACGCTGTATTCGCGGGCGACTTCGGCGCGCAGATCGGCTTCGGAACCCGCGGGTTCGCCGGCGTTGGCCAGCGAGATCGCCGAGAGCGAGAGGACCAGCGCGAGCAAAATGCGAACGGGCATACTCCAGCCTCCTTGCACACGTGCCTTTATACTATATGTGACGCCGCTCGCATTAAATTGCTGATCGGAAATAAAGAGACGGCATTGCCCGTGGTGCAAACGGCCTTCCCACGAGGTGCGTATCAGGCGCGGCCCATCGCCTTGAGGATGGTGACGCCGATCTCGGACGGCGAATCGCAGACCGCGATCCCCGCTTCCTTCATGGCCTTGACCTTGCCTTCGGCCGTGCCCGCACCGCCCGAAACGATCGCGCCCGCGTGGCCCATGCGGCGGCCGGGGGGCGCCGTGCGCCCGGCGATGAAGCCGGCCACGGGCTTGGTCATGTTCTTCTTGATCCAGGCGGCGGCTTCTTCCTCGGCCGAACCGCCGATCTCGCCGATCATCACCACGCCCTTGGTCGCGGGATCCTTCTGAAAGAGGTCGAGCACGTCGATGAAGTCGGTGCCCTTCACCGGGTCGCCGCCGATGCCGACGCAGGTGCTCTGGCCGAAACCGGCCTTCGTGATCTGCCAGACGGCTTCGTAGGTCAGCGTCCCGGAGCGCGAGAGCACGCCGATGTCGCCCGAGCGATGGATGTAGCCGGGCATGATGCCGATCTTGCAGGCCTCGGGCGTGATCACGCCCGGGCAGTTGGGCCCGACCAGGCGCGTCTTGGGATAACGCTTGAGCGCCTGCATGCACTTGACCATGTCCAGCACCGGAATGCCTTCGGTGATGCAGTTGATCAGGCGGATGCCGGCCTCGGCCGCTTCGACGATCGCGTCGGCCGCGAAGGGCGGCGGGACGAAGATCATGGTCGCGTCGGCGCCGGTGGCCTTGACCGCCTGTTCGACGGTGTTGAAGATCGGCAGCTTACCCGCGGGCACCTTCTGCTTGCCGTCGTACCCGCCGCCGCTCTCGGCCGCTTCGATTTCGAAAAAGGTGCCGCCCTTGCCCGGGGTCACGCCGCCGACCATCTGCGTGCCGTAGGCGTAGCAGCCCCGCGTGTGCTGCGCGCCGAACGCGCCGGTAATGCCCTGGCAGATCACCTTGGTGGACTTGTCAACGAGAATGGCCATCGTCTGCTCCTGAATCTTTCGTTCGGTTTCGGGTTCGGGGCTGGCCGCGCGTCACTTCACCGACGCGACGACCTTTTGCGCGGCTTCGCTCAAGGAATCCGCGGTCTGGATCGGCAGGCCGCTGTCCTTCAGGAGCTGCTTGCCGCGTTCGACCTGGTTGCCTTCCAGGCGCACGACCAGCGGGACCTTCAGGTTCACTTCCTTCACGGCGGCGATCACGCCTTCGGCGATCACGTCGCAGCGCATGATCCCGCCGAAGATGTTGACCAGGATCGCCTTCACCTTCGGGTCGTTGAGGATGATCTTGAAGGCCGCCGCGACCTTTTCCTTGCTCGCGCCGCCGCCGACATCCAGGAAGTTCGCCGGGCTGCCGCCGAAGAGCTTGATCACGTCCATCGTCGCCATCGCCAGGCCCGCGCCGTTGACCAGGCAGCCGACGCTGCCGTCGAGCGCGATGTAGGAGAGGTCGTACTTCTTGGCCTCGGTCTCGTTCGGGTCTTCCTCGTTGATGTCGCGCAGTTCCTCAGCCTTCTTCTGCCGGAAGAGCGCGTTGTCGTCGTAGCTCAGCTTCGCGTCCATGCAGAAGACGCGGTTGCCCGCGACGGCCAGCGGGTTGATTTCCAGCATGGCCGCGTCGAGCTTGCCGTAGGCCGAGCAGAGCGAGCGCAGCAGCTTCGCGCCGCTCTTGAAGGCGTCGCCCGTCAGGCCCAGGAAGTACGCCGCGCGCGAAGCCTGGTTCGGCCAGAGGCCTTCGTTCGGGTCGAAGTGAATCTTGAGAATCTTCTCGGGATGGTGCTCGGCGACTTCTTCGATGTCCATGCCGCCTTCGGGGCTGATCATCAGGATCGGCAGGCCGACGGAGCGGTCGAGCAGCACGCTGGCGTAGAATTCCTTGTCGGGCTTGCAGCCGGCTTCGACGTAGATGCGCTTCACCACCTTGCCCGCGGCGCCGGTCTGCTTCGTCACCAGCACGTTGCCGAGCAGGCCCGCGGCGGTCTTCTTCGCGTCGGCGGCGGACTTCACGATCACCACGCCGCGCTCGGACGTGACGCCCGGGCCGCTGTAGTCGCCGGTCTTCGCGTCGTACTTGCTTGCATCCAGCTTGCCGGGCGCGACGGCCTTGCCCTTGCCGCGGCCGCCCGCGTGAATCTGGGACTTCACCGCGCAGACGGGCGTGCCGAGCTTGGTGAACGCGGCCTCGGCTTCCTCGGGCGTGAAGCAGACGATGCCCTCGAGCACGTCAACGCCGAGTTCCTTGAGCAACGCCTTGGCCTGGTGTTCGTGGATGTTCATGTTCGTGCCTCGTTGGGTTTGAAGTGTGCAAGATACGCCTGCGCGTCCTGCGCGCAAGGTCATTCGACGTCCTTATTCACCACGGAGACACGGAGGCACGGAGAACCGCTGGATGCTTATTCACCGCGGAGGCGCGGAGGACGCGGAGAACTACCTTTTTCTATTCTCACGCAAAGCCGCGAAGGCGCTAAGAACTGCAAAGAACGGACACGAAAAAGAAGCAGGATAACGACTGAGGAAAATCGATCACGCACTCTCCAAGGTCACTTCCTGAATACACCTATTCTTCGCTGCTGTTCTTGCAGTTCCTGCCGTTCCAGTGTTTCTACTATTCCTGCTGTTCCTGCCGTTCCTGCTGTTCCTGCTGTTCCTGCTCTCTTGCTGTTCTTGCCGTTCTTGCTGTTCTTGCCGTCTTGCCGTCTTGCCGTCTTGCCGTCCTTAGCGCCTTTGCGTCTTTGCGTGAGAATAAAAAAAGGTAGTTCTCCGTGTCTCCGTGCCTCCGTGGTGAATAAAGACTACTTCACGACGCCCAGCGCCTTGCCGACCTTGGTGAATTTCTCCACGGCCAGGTCGAGGTCGCTGGTTTCCAGGCCGGCGCTGAGTTGCACGCGGATGCGCGCCTTGCCCTGCGGGACCACCGGGTAGAAGAAGCCGATCACGTAGACGCCTTCTTCGAGCATCTTCGCGGCCATGCTCTGCGCGAGTTTTGCGTCGCCGAGCATCAGCGGGACGATGGGGTGTTCGCCCGGCAGGATATGGAAGCCCGCCTTGGTCATGCCGTCGCGGAAGCGCTGCGTGTGCCCGCGCAGCTTGTTGCGCAGTTCGGGATTCGAGCCGGCCAGTTCGAGGGCCTTCAGGCTCGTCGCGGCCACGGCCGGCGGCAGCGTGTTGCTAAAGAGGTAGGGGCGCGAACGCTGGCGCAGCAGATCGACGATCTCCTTGCGCCCGCTCGTATACCCGCCGCTCGCGCCGCCCAGCGCCTTGCCGAAGGTTCCGGTGAGCACGTCCACGCGCCCCACCACGCCGCAGTGTTCCGGCGTGCCGCGCCCGTTCGCGCCGACGAAGCCGACGGCGTGCGAATCGTCCACCATGACCAGCGCGTCGTACTTGTCCGCGAGGTCGCAGATCGCTTTCAGCGGCGCAATGGAGCCGTCCATGCTGAAGACGCCGTCGGTCGCGATCATGCGGAACCGCAGTTTGCTTGCCTCCTTCAGCTTCGCTTCCAGGTCGGCCATGTCGCAGTTGTTGTAGCGGAAGCGCTGGGCCTTGCAGAGGCGAACGCCGTCGATGATCGAGGCATGGTTCAGCGCGTCGGAGATGATCGCGTCTTCCTCGCCAAGCAGCGTCTCGAAGAGCCCGCCGTTCGCGTCGAAGCAGCTCGAATAGAGGATCGTGTCGTCGGTGCCGAGGAACTTCGCCATGGTTTCTTCAAGCTGGCGGTGCAGGGTCTGCGTCCCGCAGATGAAGCGCACGGAGGAGAGCCCGTAGCCCCAGCGGTCGAGCGCCGCGTGGGCGGCCTTGACCAGTTCCGGATGCCCGCTCAGGCCCAAATAATTGTTCGCGCAGAGGTTCAGGACCTTGCGCCCGTCCAGGAGCGTGATCCACGCGCCCTGCGGGCTGTCGATCAGGCGTTCGCGCTTGTAGAGCCCCGCCGCGTCGATCTCGCCGAGCGTCTTGGTGAGGTGGGCTTTGAACGATCCGTACATGGGTGGCTCCTTGTTTGGCTGATAGTTACGGCCAAACCGCGAAATCGTCCACACCAAATAGCCGGGCAGTTACCTACCCCGAAGGGGTAGCAGGTGACAGCCCAGGGGTGCGTGCGCAGCACGCAACCCTGGGTAGGCGCGCCGCTGGGTCGCTGCCCTGAAAAGGGCAGCACCATGTCTCCCTGGCCTGCTCGATCGCGGTGCTTTCCTTTCAGGAAAGAATTGGAGATGCCGCAGACCCAGGGTAGCGCGCTGCGCGCGCAACCCTGGGTAGGCGCGCCGCTGGGTCGCTGCCCTGAAAAGGGCAGCACCAAGTCTCCTTGGCCTGCTCGGTCGTGGTGCTTTCCTTTCAGGAAAGAATCGGGGATGCCGCAGACCCAGGGTAGCGCGCTGCGCGCGCAACCCTGGGCTTTCACCTGTTGCCTCTTCGAGGCAAGCGACGGCACGAACGAACGAGGAGAACGACGCATGACCTATCGCACGTGGGCCACGGCTTCCTTCTCGCGCGCATACAGCACCTCCACCAACTTCGCGAGGCGTTCGTCGCGCCACGCTTCCATCTCGGGGATCGATTTGCCGCGCACTGAATCCTCCATCTGGCGGAGCACTTCCGCGCGGGCGGCGGCGGGGACTTCGGTCCACGTCACCAGGTCCGCCATGTAGCTTTCGAGCGCCGGGCCGAAGTGCGCGAAGAAGTTCGCGTAGCCGCCGGGGCCGCCGTTGAGGTGATAGGTCAGGTGCTGGCCCATGAAGGCCCAGCGCAGGCCGGGGCCGGCGCAGAGCGCCTTGTCGACGTCCTCCAGGCTCGCGGCGCCGCTGGCCACCAGATCGATGGTCTCGCGCCAGACCGCGGCCGCAATGCGGTTCGCGATGTGCCCGGGGATTTCCTTGCGCAGCACGACGGGGACCTTGCCGAGCGCCGTGTAGAACGCGTGCGCCTGCGCGAGCGCGTCTTCGTTCGTGCGCGGGCCTGGAACGAGTTCCACGAGCGGGATCAGGTGCGGCGGATTGAACGGATGCGCGACGAGAAAGCGTTCGGGCCGAGCCAGCCCTTCCTGCATCCGGTGCGCCAGCAGCCCCGACGAACTGCTCGCGATCACCGCGTCCGGCCGCGCAAAGCGTTCGATGGTCTCGTGGGCCTCGCGCTTGACCGGATACCGTTCGACCACCGATTCCTGGATGAACTCCGTGTCGCGCAGCAGTTCTTCCGGCGTCGCGGCGATCTCCACGCGCGCCAGCGCCGCGCGGAATTCGTGGGTCTCTTCCTCGCGCGGGAAGAGACTGCGCAGGGCCGCGCGCATCTTGCCGAAGCCGGCCTCGCGCGCTTCCGGCAGCAGGTCGTACATCCGTACGTTGCAGCCGCGCGCCGCAAAGAGCGCCGCCCAACTGGACCCGATCGTGCCCGTGCCGTAAACCGCGACCTTCGTTTGCATGGTGGCTCCTTTTGGTTTCTTTTTCACCGCGGAGGCGCGGAGAACTTCCTTTTTTATTCTCACGCAAAGCCGCAAAGGCGCTAAGAACTGCTAAGAACGGCCAAAGAAAATGATCTTACAATTCTTGCCCGGCACTTGCTCATGTGGCCGACCCAACGCACTGCATGCGCCTGCAAGAACCAATTTCCGTTCTGCAGTTCCTGCAGTTCCTGCAGTTCTTGCTGTTCTTGCGGTTCCTTTGCCGTTCTTAGCGTCTTTGCGGCTTTGCGGCTTTGCGTGAGAATAAAGTGCGTGTAGTTCTCCGCGCCCTCCGCGCCTCCGCGGTGAATTAGAAAGAGGTGTTCCCTTTACCCTTAAGTTGCAGGCGTTCGCGCACGTCTTCGGGGCGCGCGATCTCAATGGAGAGGTCCTTCAGGATGCCGCGCATCTTGCGCACCTGCTGCGCGTTGGAGGTCGCAAGTTCGCCTTTGGCGATGTAGACGCTGTCTTCCAGGCCGACGCGGACGTTGCCGCCCATCGTCGCGGCGGTGGCGCCGAGGTTCATCTGGTGGCGGCCGGCGCCGAGCACCGACCACTGGACGTCGTCGCCGAAGAGCCGTTCGGCCGTCTGGCGCATGAAGACGAGGTTCTCGGTCTCGGGGCCGATGCCGCCGAGAATCCCGAAGATGAATTGAACGAAGAGCGGCCCGCGGACGAGCTTGCGGTCGGCGAAGTGCGCCAGGTTGTACAGGTGCCCGACGTCGTAGCATTCGAACTCGAAGCGTGCGCCGCAGCCGTCGCCCACTTCTTTCAGGATGCGTTCGATGTCCTTGAAGGTGTTGCGGAAGATGAAGTCGCGGCTGCTTTCCAGGTACGCGGGTTCCCAGGCGTGCGCCCACTCTTTGCGTTTGTCCAGGATTGGGAAGAGTCCGAAGTTCATCGAGCCCATGTTCAGCGAACACATCTCGGGCTGCAGGCGCTTCGCGGCGCGGATGCGGTCGTCCACGGTCATGTTCTGCCCGCCGCCGGTGGAGATGTTGATCACCGCGTCGGTCTTGGCCTTGATCTCGGGGAGGAATTTGAGGAACGCGTCGGGATTGGGCTCCGGACGCCCGTCGGCCTCGTCGCGCGCGTGCAGATGCAGGATCGCCGCGCCGGCTTCCGCGGCTTCGATCGCTTCGCGCGCGATCTGTTCGGCCGTGACCGGCAGGTGCGGCGACATGCTCGGCGTGTGAATCGAACCGGTGACGGCGCAGGTGATGATCGCAGGTCGGGCAGGCATGCGGTGTTTCCTCCGGCGGGCCAGTGTTTCTTTACAAGAAACATAGTAGCCCACAAAGAAACGCCGTCAAGGGGTCAGGCGGCAAAAATTCATGGGCATGCGGAGGCGGCCCGCGTGGAGAAAGCGTTTCTCGAAGGGAAACTCGGTCAGGCGTTGGCGTTGGCGTTGCCGTCTTCGTCCTGCGGCGCCTGCACGAAGAGGTCCAGGTAACGCACGGGGGTCTTGCCCACGGCGCGGGCCGCGTGCGGCTTGCGCGGGTTGAAGTACACGCAGTCGCCCGGGTTCAGCACGGTCTTCTCGTCGCCGATGGTGAATTCCATCTTCCCCGAGAGAATGTAGATGAACTCGTCGCCGCCGTGCTGAAAGGTCGCGGGAGGATCGCCGGGCTTGACGGTGAGGATGAACGGTTCGGCCTTCTTGCCGGGCATCTCGAGCGCCAGGGCTTCGTACGCGTAGCCGAACTTGGAGCCGTCGCGGACGATGGGAATCCCCTTCCCCTTGCGCGTGACGACGTAGTCCGGGTGGCGCTTGCCTTCGGCGAAGAAATCCGCGAGCGGGACCTTCAAGGCGTCGGCGATGCGCATCATCGTCGAGACCGGCGCGGAGATCTGCCCGTTCTCGATCTTGGAGAGGTTGCTCTTGGCCAGCCCCGCGGCCTGCGCGGCGGCGGTGAGCGTCTGCCCCTGCTGGGTGCGGAGGCGGCGGATGTTTTCGCCGATGGTCTTTTCGTCCATGCGTCCGGCTACTGCCACTCCATGACGATCTTGCCGCTCTGCCCGCCGATCATGGTCTGGAAGGCTTCCTCGTACCGCGCGATGGGGAATTTGTGCGTCAGCACCGGCAGCACGTCCAGGCCGCTGCGGATCATCGCGGTCATCTTGTACCACGTCTCGTACATCTCGCGGCCGTAGATGCCCTTGATCAGCAGGCCCTTGAAGATCACCTGGTCCCAATCGACGCCGGCCATGCTGGGCAGGATGCCGAGCAGCGCGATGCGCCCGCCGTGGGCCATGTTTTCGAGCATCGACTCGAAGGCCTGCGGGTTCCCGGACATCTCCATGCCGACGTCGAAGCCTTCGTGCATGCCGAGTTCCTTCTGCACGTCTTCCAGCTTCTGCTTGGAGACGTTCACCGCCACGGTCGCGCCGAGTTTCTTGGCCAAAGCAAGCCGGTATTCGTTGACGTCGGTGACGACCACGTAGCGCGCGCCGCAGTGCCGGGCGATCGCCGCGGCCATGCAGCCGATGGGACCGGCGCCGGTGATGAGCACGTCTTCGCCGACGAGGTCGAAGCTGAGCGCCGTGTGGGTGGCGTTGCCCAGCGGGTCGAAGTAGGCGAGCAGTTCCATGGGGATGTGCGGGTCGGCGTACCAGACGTTGGTCATGGGGATGCAGAGGTATTCGGCGAAGGCGCCGTCGCGCTGCACGCCCACGCCCAGGGTATGCGCGCAGAGGTGCCGGCGGCCGGCCATGCAGTTGCGGCAGAGCCCGCAGACGACGTGGCCTTCGCCGCTGACCGTGTCGCCGGGCTTGAAGCCCTTCACGTTGCTGCCGACGGCGGCGACCTTGCCGGCGAATTCGTGGCCCACGACCAGCGGCGGCTTGATCGTCTTCTGCGCCCAGGCGTCCCACTTGTAGATGTGGACGTCGGTCCCGCAGATGGAGGACTTGTGGACCTGGATCAGGACGTCGTTGATGCCGGGCTCGGGGACGGGGACTTCCTTCATCGTCAGTCCGGGACCGGCCTTTTCTTTGACCAGCGCTTTCATCGTTTTGGGCATGTCAGGCTCCGAGCGTCCCCGAATGGCCCCAGGCAGGGCGCGCATGGTTATGCGGCAAGTCGCGGTTGCTGTCTAGCGACGAGCCCGACGAAAGGGCCAACACCGGCCTTTTAGGTTCGTTTGTGGTGCATGGCTTCTTATACGCTGCATGCACAAGTGAACATTGACCGGAGTGCTTGCGGAAAAGCTCGCCATGCCATACCTTTAAGCGTGTAGCTTAGGTTCGACAATGTTTGCTTTTATGAGCGTCCTGCCAACCCGGCTGGATGGCCCGGCTGGTATCTTGGGAACGAAGGTACGCGGACATGGGCTTCCAGGGAAGCGTTGAGAGTTTCAGTCTCGCCGACGTCTTCCAGAATCTGGCGATGAACCAGCAGACGGGCACCTTGCGGGTGTTCGTCGCGGGCGGCCACGAACGCCACATCTACTTCGAGTCCGGGCAGGTCAAGTTCCTCTCCCACGGCACGCAGAAGCCGCTGCTTCTCGGCGAGATCCTCGTCGGGCGCGGCGTCGCCAACGAAGACCAGGTCGCGCAGGCGCTGGCCCGCCAGGCCGAAGTCCGCGAACCGCTCGGCGCGTGCATGGTGGCGCTCACCTTCATGACCCAGGAACAGGTGGACGAGATCGTGCGCCACCAGATCGAGGAGGAAATCTACGACCTCTTCGGCTGGGAGAAGGCGCAGTTCGAGTTCACCGACGGGCCGCCGGCTCCGGGGCTGTTCGTGGACCAGGCCGCGGGCAAGGGCCCCAAGCTCCCGATCTCGCACCTGATCATGGAAGCCGCGCGGCGCGTGGACGAGTGGGACAAGCTGCGCCAGCAGGTGCCGTCCTTCCGCGAAATCTACAAGGTGGACGACCATATCGTCGAGGCCGTCGCCAAGGGGCAGCTCGAGACGGACCTGATCGAGAAGCGCGTGCTCTCGCTGATCGACGGGACGCGCGACGTGGACGACCTGATCCAGGACTCGTTCCTCTTCCGCTTCGAAGTGCTGAGCGCGGTCTCGGGCTTCCTGCAAGGGTCGATGGTGCGCCCGGCCAAGCCCGAGGAACTCTCGTCCGCCGCCGAACAGCTTGCCGCCGACGGCAACCAGACCCGCCGCTGCAAGGTGCTGGAGCGCCTGCTGGCCGTGGGCGGGGACAACCCCGAGGTGCGCAAGGCGCTGGCCGAGGCGCTGGCGGCCGAGGGCCTTTCGGACAAGGCCGCGATCCACTTCAGCGTGCTGGCCGACGAGGAGATGAAGAAAGGCAGCGAGGACGGCGCGATCCAGCTTTACCGGCGCATCCTCCAGATCCTGCCGCAGCACCTGCCGTCGCGCGACCGGCTGGGCGCGATCTACGCGCGGCGCGGGCAGAAGCGCGAGGCCGTGATCCAGTACCAGGAACTGATCCACAGCTACACCAACAACAAGCAGTTTCCCGAAGCGCGCGCCGCCTGCACCAAGGCGCTGGAATGCGAGCCGCTCAACACCGAGCTGCGCAACGAACTGATCCAGGTGTACCTGGCCGAAGGCGACCGCGGCAACGCGGCGCGGGAGCACGAGGTCCTGGGCGACCAGCTCGCCAAGCAGGGCCAGTCGAAGGCGGCGGCGGACAACTACCGCAAGGCGATGCAGTGCCAGCCGGCGCTCTCGCACCTGAAGAAGAAACTGGCCAGCGTGATGCTGACCGAGGAAGACCGGCGCGCGCGGACCAAACGCACGCTGATCGTCGGCGCGGTGGCGGCGGGGCTGCTGCTCGTCGCCGCGGCCATCGGCGTGCGCGAGTTCGACAACTGGCAGACCCTCAAGCGCCTCCAGACGCAGGGCGTGCAGTACACGGCCGAGGCGCAGATGCTGGAATCCAAGCGCCGCTACCAGGAGGCCGGGCAGAAGTACCAGGACATCATCGTCATCTTCCGCAACAGCGGGCTCTCGGAGCGCTGGTCGCCGTTCGTGAAGGCCAACCGGTCGGCGCAGGACGCCATGGACCGCTTCGAGAACCTGAAGAACGTGGCGGACCAGAACTTTCAGCGCATGAAGTCCGGCGGGCAGCAGAACAGCCGCGCCGACCTGGAAGAGGCGCTGCGCCTGCAGCGCGAAGACAACGTGTACGCCGCCAGCGAGGCCTTCGACAAGGTGCTCAACAACGAGTTCGCGACCGACGAGGACCGCGAGAACGCCAAGCAGCACAAGGGCCTGCTGCTGAAGCGCATCGAGGAGTTCGAGAAGGGCGCCGAGCGGCTGAAGCAGGCGCCCAAGGAAGCCTTTAAAGACGTGATCGAAGAGTACTCGTTCAAGGAAGGTTTCCTGCGGAACTTCCAGCGCATCCCGCAGCTTCCCCCCGACATCCAGAAGCCCGTCAAGTTCTCGACCGACACCAACGGCGTGCAGGTCTTCCTCGACGGCAAGTTCGTCAACACGGCCAACAAGGACGCGGAGAACATCTTCCGCTACGCCGACACGGGCAAGGCGCGCAAGTTCGAGTTCAAGAAGAAGGGCTACCGCACGCTGAGCATGTCCACGCTGGGCCTGGGGCCCACGGCCAAGGTGCGGCTCGACCGCGAACCCGCCGCCTTCCTGGAACTGGAGATGCTCGCCTGCGGCAGCCCGTTTTCCGACGGCAAGAACCTGTGGGTGGGCAATTCCGAAGGCGCCATGGTGCAGGTGGACGGCGAAAAGTTCACGCGCAAATGGACCTTCCAGCCCAATCTGCCCGGCACGCTCCTGGACAAGGAAGCGATGGGCCCGGTCTACACCGTCCAGGAAGGCGACCAGACGCGCATGTACTACGCGACCAAGGGCGGGGCCGGCGTCTGCTTCACGCCCGGGAACACGCGCCCGCTGATCGCGCCGTTTTCCATGTCGTCGGAGAGCCTGCGCGTCCCGGCGGGCTTCGCGCGCCTTTCGCTGATGTTCGACAAGCCGTTCTTCCTCGTCCCCGACGGCAAGCGCCTGCGCGCCTTCGACGTGGAAAAGGGCAGCCAGCTCTGGGGCCAGGGCTCGGAAGAGATGCCCGCGGTGATCACCACCACGCCGATTCTCCTCCCCGGAACCTCCGAAATCCTGGTCGGCTGCGAGGACGGGAACCTGTACGCGATCGCGGTCAAGGACGGCAAGCGCGTCCGCGACGGCGGGCGCGAAAAGATGTGGTTCGGCAAGACCGGCAATGCCGTGCGCGGCACGCCGCTCCTGACCGACCGCTACCTGCTCGCGGGGACCAACGACGGCACGCTGTACGCCTTCGAACACCGCGGCGGCTCCGACGTCGCCACCATCGGCCTGGGCGGCTCGATCCTGGCGCCGATGGCCGTGCAGCGCCAACTGCTCTTCTTCGGCACGCAGACCAACGACGCCTTTTACGTCGTGGACGCCGCGCGCATGTCGATCCGGTACTCCCAGACCAAGGACAAGGTCAGCGGCGGCGTCACCCAGGGCGCGCTGGTGGTGGGCGACCGCGTCTACTTCGGCACCGAAGCCGGGTACTTCTACGCGCTGGAGAAGACGGAAGAAGCGTACGAGGTCTCGTGGACCTTCCGCGACCCCAGCAACAGCCGGGTGATCGGGCCGCCGGTGCTGCTGCCCAACAACCGCGTGGTCTTCGTCTGCGGGAACGGCAAGGTGTACGCGTTCGACGAGTAGTTCGAAGATGTTCGTGGATTTATGACTTTCTCGTGCAGGAACTTGTGCGTTTTTCCCTACATCCTTTCGTACCTCTATTATCCTAAGTGTGGTTTATACATGAATGGGCGCACCTTGTGTCCTTTCGTGTCGGCGATAAGATGCCTGTTGCACGGGTGCACGAGTTAACGCAAGAAGCCGGAGCAGCGGGTTCCGCATGTCCGAGACCAGCAGCGAAGCGCCGAAGCGCAACCTCGGAGAAGTCGCGGTCGAGCATGGGTTCATGTCCCAGGCTCAACTCGACGAGGCGCTTCAGGTGCAGGCCAAGCTCCAGGAACTCGGCGTGCCCGAGGACCTGCCGGCGATCCTGCGCAAGCGCGGCTTCCTGACCGAAGACCAGGTCTCGGCCTGCAAGAAGGCCTTGAACCCCAAGCGCGTGCTGGCGGGCTTCGAGATCATCGAGGCGGTCGGCAAGGGCGCGATGGGGGCGGTGTACAAGGCGCGCCAGATCTCGATGGACCGCATCGTGGCGCTCAAGATTCTGCCGCAGGACCTGGCCAAGGATCCGACCTTTAAAGAACGCTTCATCCGCGAAGCGCGCGCCTCGGGCAAGCTGGATCACCTGAACATCGTCCACGGGATCGACGTCGGCGAGGAACGCGGGATCACGTACTTTGCCATGGAGTTCGTGGACGGGACCACGATCAAGCGCCGCCTGAAGAAGGAAGGCGCGCTGCCGTGGGAGGAAGCCGTCCGCGTCGTGCTCCAGATCGCCGACGCGCTGGCCTACGCGTGGAAGCACGGGATCATCCACCGCGACATCAAGCCCGACAACATCATGATGGGCAAGGACGGCGTCGCGAAGCTGTGCGACCTGGGCCTGGCGAAGGAACTCCATTCGGCCGAGGAATCCGGGCTGACGCAGTCGGGCCAGGCGGTCGGCACGCCGCACTACATCTCGCCCGAGCAGGCCAAGGGGCGCAAGGACATCGACACGCGCGCCGACATCTACAGCCTGGGCGCGACGATGTACCACATGCTGGCCGGGCGCGTGCCCTTCGAAGAATCCAATTCGACGGCGGTGATGGTCATGCACGTCACCGACGAGGCCCCCAGCCCGCGCGACATCAAGGTGGACGTGCCCGCCGACCTGGAACTGATCGTCGCCAAGGCCATGGCCAAGGAACCGAAGGACCGCTACAGCGACCCCGCGCACCTGGCCGAGGACCTGACGCTGGTGCTGAGCGGGGAAGAGCCCTTCCACGCGGCGGGCTTCAAGGCCAAGAGTTCCGTCAAGTACGTGCCTTCGAACAAGCCGGCCAACGAGCCGGAGGACGCGCCGACCGCCAAGTTCTCGCGCGTGAGCGGCCGGCAGGGGCGCGTCACCACGGGCCCGCACGCGCCGGTGCGCCCGCGCGTGGGCAAGACCGGCCCGCTGGCGCCCGTCGGCCCGCGCGACCCGGAGATCGGGCGTTCGACGACCAAGCATCTGGAACCGATCAAGCCGCGTTCGGAGCGCGTGAAGAAGGCCGAGGCGCCCGCGCCCGAGCCGGCGGCGGCGCCCGCGGCCGACAGCGAAGTCAAGTTCTCGAAAGCGCAGTACGCCGAGCCGGTGGTGCTGAAGGCGCGCCCGGGCCACGCCGAACCGGCCGGCGAACCCGCGCCGAAGGCCGCCGAGGACGCGCCCGCGCCCAAGCGTTCGTCCGAGCGCAAGATCGC
>JAHCJK010000120.1 GCA_026184295.1 Planctomycetota bacterium | reverse complement strand
CCGGCACGCGCGAGAGCGAAAGCGTCGGCTGCGCGATGTAGTTGCGCGGGTTTTCCTTGATGCGTTCGGCGAATTCGTCGCGCGTCGCCTGGTCGGCGTGCGGGCCCACCAGCATGCCGTAGCCGCCGGATTCGTTTGCCGCCTTCACCACCAGCTTGTCCAGGTTCGCGAGCACGTGCTGGCGCTGCTCGGGTTCCCAGCACAGGTACGTCGGCACGTTGGGGAGCAGGATGTCTTCGCCGAGGTAGTACTTGATCATCTGCGGGACGTAGGCGTACACCACCTTGTCGTCGGCGACGCCCGTGCCCGGCGCGTTGGCCAGCGCCACCTTGCCAGACAGGTACGCGTTCATCAGGCCCGCGCAGCCCAGCGTCGAATCGGCGCGGAAGGCGCGCGGGTCGATAAAGTCGTCGTCGATGCGCCGGTAGATCACGTCCACGCGCTCGAAGCCTTTGGTCGTGCGCATCCAGATGCGCCCGTCGGCGGCGACGAGGTCGTTGCCTTCGACCAGTTCGACGCCGAGCTGCTGCGCCAGGTAGCTGTGTTCGAAGTACGCGCTGTTGTAGATGCCGGGCGAAAGCACCGCGACGACGGGGTTTTCGATGCCGTCGGGCGCGAGGTACTGGAGCGTCTTCAGCAGGTTGCTGGGGTACTCGTTGACCGGGCGCACCTTCGAGTCGCCGAAGACCTGCGGAAACGTGCGCTTCATCAGTTCGCGGTTTTCCAGCACGTACGAGACGCCCGAAGGACAGCGCAGGTTGTCTTCGAGGACGTACATCTGCCCGTCCTTGTCGCGGACAAGATCGGTGCCGGTGATGTGGTTCCAGACGCCGCGCGGCGGGTTCAGGCCCATGCACTGCGGGCGGAAGCTCTTCGCCGAGCGGACGATGTCCTCGGGGATGACGCCGTCCTTGACGATGCGCTGTTCGTGGTAGATGTCGTCGATGAAGAGGTTCAGGGCGTGGATGCGCTGCTTCAGGCCTTTTTCGATCGCTTCCCACTCGTCGGCTTCGACGATGCGCGGGAGCATGTCGAAGGGGAAGATGCGTTCGCCGCCCTGATTGTCGCCGTAAACATTGAACGTAATGCCGAGATTCAGGAGCGCGCGCTCCGCCGCCTGCTGGCGCCGGATCAGTTCGCCCTTGGGAAGAGATGCTATTTTTTGAGCTAACAGTTCAGCACCGGCCCGAGGCTTGTCGGCGGCCAGGAACATCTCGTCGTAGAAATCCCCGACCTCGTACCCTTCGAACCGCATGGGTCACCGCCGGTTACGGAATTTTAGGAGAGCAAGCAGAGACCTCGCAGACCCGTGCCCCCCGGAGCCGAGCCCGCACGACTGTTCAAAAAGCAAAACCTATGCCCAAGATGCATTCCGCGGCCGTGAATTACCTTCTCCGCCCGCGCTCGCGCGGCGGGTTGGGCGGGCCGCCTTCGTCCATGCCTTCGAACATGCTGCCCAGCATATCGCGGTAACCCGAGGCGCCTTCCAGGTTGTCCTTGGCCAGCAGGCGCGACTGATGCAGGCCTTCGAGCACGAATTCCATCGCCGCGCCCAGTTCCAGGTCGGCGTCGGTCATCGGCATCTGCTTGCGCGCGAGATCTTCCAGCCCGTAGACCTGGCGGAGTTCCTTGAGCACGTGCGCGGACGCGTCGGTGTCGCCGAGCTTGACCGTGCGTCCCTGCGCGAAGTAATTCACGATCAGCTTGTACGGGCCGAACGAGGCGTCCTCGTCCTGCTCCGTCGGCGCCGGTCGCCCGGGCCCGGGGCGCGCCTTGGTCTCCTGCTTGCCGGCGCGGTACGCGTCGGGCATCAGGCGGTCGAAGACTTCCTTGATTGCGCGCCCGACCAGGTGCCGCGCGACGTTCAGCGCGCCTTCCTGTTCGCCTTCGTACACGAGTTCCACCTTGCCCGTCACGGCGCTCACCGCCGTCTGGAAGTCGATGGGCCGCGCGCAGACCTTGGCCTCGCCCGCGACGAGACCGCGGCGTTCGGCGTTGGAGACCACGTTTTCGAGCAGCGTGATCGGCAGGCGCGCGCTCACCCCGGAACTCTGGTCGAGGAACTCGCTCTTGCGCGCCTGAAAGGCCACCTCTTCGACGGCGTCGAACAGCCATTCGGGGACGTGCACCTTCACGCCTTCGCCGCGGCTGATCCAGGCTTCCTGCGAAGTGATCGTGCGCGCGTCCTGCAGGCGCGAAGGGTAGTGCGTCAGAATCTGGCTCTCGATGCGGTCCTTCAGCGGCGTGATGATGCTGCCGCGGTTGGTGTAGTCCTCGGGGTTGGCCGTGTAGACCATCACCAGGTCCATCGGCAGGCGCACGGGGAAGCCGCGGATCTGAATATCCTTTTCCTGCATGATGTTCAGCAGGCCCACCTGGATGCGGCTGGGCAGGTCGGGCAGTTCGTTGATGCAGAAGATGCCGCGGTTGGTGCGCGGGATGATCCCGTAGTGGATCACTTCCTCGCTGGCGTAGTCGAGACGCTTGTTGGCCGCCTTGATCGGGTCGATGTCGCCGATCAGGTCGGCGATGGTGACGTCGGGCGTGGCGAGCTTCTCGCGGTAGCGTTCCTCGCGCGGCACCCAGTGGATCGCCGCGCCGTCGCCGGCGGCGGCCAGGTGCGCGCGCGCGCCGTTGCTGACGGGCGCGAGCGGGTCTTCGTTGAGCGGGAAGCCGGCGAGCACGGGGATTTCAGGTTCGAGAAAATCGAGGAGCTGGCGCGCGATGCGGGTCTTGGCCTGCCCGCGCAGCCCCAGCAGGATGAAGTTGTGCCGCGCCAGCACCGCGTTGACGATCTGCGGGATGACGGTCTTCTCGTAGCCGATGATCCCGGGAAAGAGCGGGCGGTTTTCCTTCAGCGCGCGCATCAGGTTGCGGCGCAGTTCGTCCTTGACCGAGCACGGGCGGTAGCCGGTCTTCTTCAGTTCGCCCACGGTCGCGGGTCTGGATGCCATTGGCGCGGTCCTCTCCTGCTCCCGGCACGGTTGTAGCGGGCCGGTCGGCCGAAGGGAAACGACAATCGCGCCGCGCTTACTTGTTCTGGAGAACGGCCGGCGGGGCCTGCGTCTTCTGGGTCTTTTCCGGAGCGGCCGGAGGCGGCGCGTCGGGGATGACCTCGCGTTCGACCGGCGGGGCCTCGGGGATGTTGGGCTTGGGCTCGTGCGGTTCCGGCGTCTTGGTCTCGGGGGACTCCGCGGTCTTGGCTTCGCCGCCGGGGGTCTCCTTCTTCAGCGCGGCCAGAGTCGGGCAGAGCGCGTGGTGGGTAAACCCTTCGATCTTCCAGACGTCGGGTTCGCCCTCGAGCTTAACCAGGCCCGTCTCCTTGCCTTCGGCGTCCTTGATCACCGCGCCGAGGATGAAGGTGTACGCGGTCCCGTCGCGCAGCACGACGCGGGTCTTGGCCGTGGGCGGGTCGAAGCCGAGCAGTTCGGGCTTGATGTCGTCGGCGTAGCCCTTGGCGTACAGCTGCGAGCCGTTGTTGTAGACGGACGCGGCGGCGCCTTCGTTGGCCGGCAGGCCTTCGGGCTCGGTGATCCACCAGACCGGCTTGGGATCGGACTTCCGTTCGGCGTCGGACTTCTTCGCCTCTTCTTCGTCGATCTGCTTCAGTTCCTCGGGCGTCTTGGGCTCCAGCGGCCCCTTGCCGGGGATCGTCTTCTGCACGCGGATGGTCTCGTGCCCGCGTTTGACGGCGAACTCGATCGCGTCGCCGCCGCGGTACTGGCAGATCACCAGGTCGTACCAGCTCTCGGGATTCAGCGCGCGGGCCTCGCCTTCGGTCTGCATGCCCACCATCGATTCCAGATCGGGGTACAGCTCCAGGGCCGTCTCGCCGTCCTGCGTCATGGCAAAACAGGCCTCGAACTGCGCGCTGTTGCCGATCCAGAGCTTGGCCAGGGGCGCGCCGCCTTCGCCGAGCACTTCCAGCGCGGTGCGGCGCTCGGGGTCGAGCCCGAAGTTCTGCAGGCTGCCCGGGCGGTCGCCGCGGACGGTGGCGTCGTGCAGCGCGGTGAGCAGCAGGCGCACCTTTTGCAGGTTGGCGCGGCGGTCCTTCAGCGTGGCGATGTTCCAGCGCGCGCCGTCCTTCCAGGCCAGCGTGACCGAGCGGTCGCCCTTCTTGATCGCGATCGAGCGCGCCTTGGACGGGTCGAACGCCGGGAGCAGCGGTTCGCCGGCCTTGACGCCGGGGCTGCCGCCGTTCTGTGTCACGCGCTCGGTGGGCATCAGCAGGTAGGCCGCCAGGAGCAGCGCCAGCAGGGCCGCGAGCATGAGCAGGATCTTCGCGTTCATGAGGTGAAGCTCGAGGGGCCCGAAGTCTTCGCGAACGTGCGTTCGTAATCCACCTGCGCGCCGCGCCGCATCCACCAGTACGCGAGCGCGAAGGCCACGACCAGCAGCGGCATCCCGCCGATCATGGCGATCTTGAGCAGGTTGCGGCGCTTGTCCCCGCCTTCTTCGTCGAACTTGTTGATCGCGCGGACTTCGTAGCGCTTGATGCGCATGTTGACGAGTTCCTCGCCCAGCGCGCAGTTTTCGGCCACGTTCAGCAGCAGCGTCAGGTTCCCCTGGAACTCGTCGCGCAACTGCGGGTCGCGCAGCCCCTGTTCCAGGAAGAACGGATGGAAGGCCTCGGGGCAGGGGAAGAGGAAGAGCATGCCCTTCTGCTTCGCCAGCGTGACGGCGGGCGGCTTTTCCTTCTTGCGGTTGGGGTCCTCGTCGGCCTCCGGCCACGCGGGCGGGCTCTTGCCGTCCCACGCGCAGGGGAACTGCCCTTCGACCTTGAGGAAGAGCGGGCGCGGGTTGTCGAACTTCGCGGGCGGCTTGGACGAGACGTTCAGTTCCAGGAACTGCGGCAGCGGCGTGGTCCAGGAGCGCGGCGAGGTCTTCATCAGCGTCTCGATGGTGAAGCCCGCCTCCTTGGCCTTTTCGTCGTTGACCACAAAGGCCGAGGTGTACGGCATCACCAGGCCCGGCAGGAAGCGCGTGATGGGGTTGTCGCCGCCCTGGTCCACGTTCTGCGGCTGCACCTTCACGAAGTACGGATGCGGCTCCATCTCGTAGTAGCTGATGTTGCCGGGCATGTTCTTCACCCTCGGCAGCAGCGGCACGTTGCTCTCGTCGCAGACGAACGCCGGCACCCACGAGACGCCCAGTTCGCGGATGTCGTCCTCCAGGCGCGAGGTGGCGCGTTCGACGATGCCGGTCTCGAGGTTGATGTCCCAGGGGTTGGCGATCAGCATCACGCGCCCGCCTTCGGCCAGGTAGCGGGTGATCTCGTAGCGCGCGCGGTCGCTCAGGTTCTTCGGGCGGATCAGGATCAGCAGGCGCGTGTTCGGCGGGATCGAGCTGCCTTCGACGAAGTGGACCTGGCGCTTGTCGTACTTCTCGTCCAGGGCCATCGGCGAGTTCGCGATCCATTCGAAGCCTTCCACCGGCTTCTGGCTCGGCAGGCCGCGCCGCGTGGGCGGGTAGTACACCGCGATCACCGGCTTTTCCTTCAGCGAAAGGCGCGTGATCTGGCTCGCCAGCATGTACTCCAGCCCGTCGGCGCTGCCCACGCGGGGCAGCAGCACGGTGGGGTTGTCCTTGTAGGTCAGGCGGATCGCGGTGACGAAGCTGGTCAGGACTTTCTTGTCCTTCTGGATCGACGGCAGCGTGACGCGCGCCTGCGGGTTTTCCTTGATCAGCGCCTGCATCGCCTTGGGGTCTTTGCCCGGATCGACGATCTCCAGCAGGATGCGGCCGTTGGAGGCCGTCTTCACTTCGCCCAGCTTGTCCAGGATGTCGCGCTTGCCGACTTCGAACTCCGCGGGCACTTCGTCCGAGATGTAGTAGGTCAGCTTGAGCGGCTCGTCGAGCCCCTGGACGATGCGGTGGAAGGGTTCGCTGAGGCTGTAGCGCCCTTCGGCCGTCAGGTCCCAGCGCTTGAAGACGCGGTCGGAGATCAGGTTCGCGACGATCACCACCGCGAAGACCAGCACCACCGAGACGCCGGCCAGGATGTCGCGCTGCTGTTTGTCCGTGGCCATGGCTCAGCGCCTCCGCTCGATCACGAGCACGTTCAGGAAGAGAAAGAACGCGCAGACGCTGACCGCGTACAGGATGTCGCGCGTGTCCACCACGCCGCGCGAGATGCTGTCGAAGTGGTAGCCGACGCCAAACGAAGAGACCGTCGCCGCCAGCCGCGGGCTGTAGTCGCGGATCCAGTTCACGATCATGGGAAAGCTGATCAGGAAGAGCAGCCCGTTCAGCGAGGCGCCGATCACGAAGGCCACGATCTGGTCGCTCGTGAGGCTCGACGCGAACGACCCCGCCGCCAGGTACACCATCCCCAGGAACATCGCGCCCAGGTATCCGCCGATCAGCGGGCCCATGTCCGGACCGGCGCCTTGCGCGCTCAGCGCCCACAGCACGAGCGGGATGTGCACGGTCAGCGCCAGCGTCACGGCGAGGAAGATCGTCCCGGCCAGGAACTTGCCCAGGACCGCCTGCCAGGTGCGGATGGGGAAGGTGAGCAGCAGTTCCAGCGTGCCCGACTTGCGTTCTTCGGCCCACAGACGCATCGAGACCGAGGGGATGAAGAAGAGGAAGAGCAGCGGCAGGAACGAGAAGAACCCGCGCATGTCCGCCAGCCCCTGCACGAACAGGCTGAGCTGCACGTACAGCGCGCAGGAGAGCACGAGAAAGAAGACCACGAAGACGTAGCCGATGGGCGTATTGAAGTACGCGCCCAATTCGCGGCGGGTGACGGTCAGGAGCGCCCTCACGCGGTGGCCTCCTTGCCGTACACGCCCATGCTCGCCTTCAGGAACGCGTCTTCCATGCTCACGCCTTCGGTGCGCAGTTCCACGACGGACCACTTCCCGGCGCGCGCGGCGGCGTAGAACTTCTCGCCCGCCTCGTTGGCCGCGGCGCCGTCCTTCAGGTGCAGGTGGCACTCCACCACGCCCAGTTCCGCGTGGGTGATGGCGTGGACCTTGCCGACGCCGGGCAGGTCCTTCAGCGCCGCGCGCACGTCGGCCTCGGCCGCGCCGCGAATCTTCGCGACCAGCCGGCCTTTCTCGGCGAACTTCATCTTCAGGTCGGCGGGCGAACCGTCCGCGACCAGCTTGCCCTTGGCGATGATGATCGCGCGGTTACAGACGGCCTCGACTTCCTGCATGATGTGGGTGCTGAAGAAGACCGTCTTGGTCTTCCCGATCTCCATGATCAGGCGGCGGATGTCGATGATCTGGATCGGGTCGAGCCCGCTGGTCGGTTCGTCCAGGATCAGCAGGTCGGGGTCGTGCAGGATCGCCTGGGCGATGCCCACGCGCTGGCGGTAGCCGCGCGAGAGCGTCCCGATCGTGGCCATGAACTTGGGTTCCAGGCCGCAGGCCTTCACCGCCCATTCGATGCGTTCGCGCGCCTTGGCCTTGGCCAGCCCGCGGATGCGCGCGACGAAGAGCAGGAAGTCGCGGACCATCATCTCGTTGTAGAGCGGCGCGTTTTCGGGCAGGTAGCCGATGTGGCGGCGCACGCCCACGGGATCGCTGTCGATCGAGACGCCCGCGACCGTCGCGCTGCCCCGGTCGGCCACGACGTAGCAGGTCAGGACCTTCATCAGCGTCGATTTGCCCGCGCCGTTGGCGCCCAGCAGCCCGACGATCTCGCCGCGTTTGACCTGAAAGGAGATGCCGTCCACGGCGCGCAGAGGGCCGTAGAGTTTCACGACTTCTTTGACATCGACGATCGCGTCGGTGGTCATCGCTCGTTTCGCGTTGCGGAAGCCTGGGGCCGGTTGCCTACCTTTAGGACGCGGCCGCCGGCGCTTTCCAGAACGTAAATTTGATCAAGGGCGCCGACATCTTGGACGAGCGGCGGTCTTTTGCAAGAACAGGCGCGGCGGCCTACTGCCCCGCGGCCACTTCCACGCCCGCGGGTTCGGGCTGCGCGCGCGGTTCCGCCTTGCGCGCCGGCGCGACGTCTTCGGCCCGCACGCCGTTCGCGCGGTGGTAGCGGATGTCGAGGTACAGGTTGTACGCCGCCACGAAGCAGGGAAAGAGGTTCGAGAGGACGCCGACGGAGTCGTTCTTGCCGACCACGAAGTAGGCCAGCAGCAGCGTGCTCCCGCACATGCTCAGCAGCCAGAAGAGCCGCCCCATCACCGGCCGGCCGGCCTTGCGCGAGGCGTACAACTGCACGAACCAGCGCCCGGTAAAGAGGAAGACGCCCACGAACCCGATCACCTTCCACCACGTGACCTTGATCCCGAAGGGCCGCCAGATCTCCGCGTGCATCGCGCTCTCGGCGCTCGCCTTCTCCACGGCCGGATGCCGCAGCATCGCGAGCACCACGGTCTCGGGGACGCCGGCCTGCCGGTAGGCCTGGGCCTGTTCCAGCGTGAGCGCGAAGCCGTCCTCGTTGCGTTCCACGGCCTGGAGGAGTTCCTGCTCGGGAGTGCCCTTGTGCGCAAGCGCCGCGATCTCCCCGGCGGTCTCCGCATGGGCGGAACCGCCAAGCGCCACGGCCCACAGGACTCCCAGCAGCAACATCTTTTGGACTAAGGTCATAGACAAACAATCCTAAAGCCTGATCGGAGCATGGGCAACGCTAAAGTTCGTCGGCCTTGTAGAGCAGGTAGCGGGACTGCATCCAGCGCACGGCAAAGGCATCCCGCAAGGCCACAAAGGTGCGTCCCAGCCCCCCGCCGTACTTGGGCGTGCCCTTGGAACGGGGCCGGTGATTCACGTCAACCTCAACCACGGTACCGCCTTCCATGCGAATCAGGGTGGTCAGGAAGCGGTGCATGCCCTTGTACATCTTGCAGCGCTTCAGCACCTCGCCGCGAAAGGCCTTCAAGCTGCAGCCGGTGTCTTTGATCGGGTCTCCGGTAAGCCAGATGCGCACGCCGTTGGCGATCTTCGATTGAATCTTGCGAAACCAGGTATCTTTGCGGTTGGCGCGGCGTCCGGCGGCGCAGGTGGGCTTCTCCGGACCTTCCAGGACGGCGACCAGCTCGGCGATGTCGGCCGGGTCGTTCTGCAGGTCGCTGTCGATCAGGACGATGATCTCGCCCTTGGCGAACCTGATCCCGGCGTCGAAGGCGGCGGACTGCCCGGTGTTCTTCTGCAAGCCGACGACGCGCAGGCTGGGGTAGGTCTTCTTCAGGCCGATCAGTATCTCGCGGGAGCCGTCCTTCGAGCCGTCGTCCACGCAGAGCAGTTCGTAGGGCTTGCCGAGCTTGGCCAGCTCGCGGTCGGCTTCCTGGACGAACTCCTCGATGCATTCCTTCTCGTTGTAGACCGGCGCGACCAGCGTGACGTAGGGTGCGGCGCCCGGACCTGGGACTTCGGACATGCGGCGACCTCGGCTTGGCGAACGAACACGAGACTAGTATCGGCCGGCGGAGCGCTGGGATTGTGCGCCGAATCGCCCGCGCTGCAAGGGCATCTCGTCTGCTTGAATTGGGTTAGGATCCCCCGTCCGGCGTAAATATATGCACGTGTGCCCTTACAAACGCAAGTTGTTTACATCCATTTTAATATATTATTAGGTGCAGTAGGGCGTGGTGGGCGTCTATTCGTAGGTCCCGTAAAAGTTCCTTCGATGGCACTTTGAATCTCAGCGCAACAATGGTAGAAAGATAGGGGAGCTTGCTTCGAGAGGTCCGAAGAGGGGGAATATTAGGCTCGTAGCCTTGCAGTTGGCACCCTTTGAAAATGGAAGCCGATAATCTAGTCTATCTCGGTTTGGCCGTGGTGCTCATCCTGGCCAATGCCTTCTTCGTCGCGGCCGAGTTCGCGCTGGTCGGATTACGGCGCACCAAAATCGAAGAACTCGTCAACGACGGCAACCGCGCGGCCGAGCGCGTCAAACAGCTCCTCGTCAGCCTGGACGAATGCCTGTCCACGTGCCAGGTGGGCATCACGTTGGCCAGCCTGGGCTTAGGCTGGATCGGCGAGGCCTCGTTCGTCAAGATCATCGAATCGATCATGACCGCGGCGGGGATTCATTTCTCCGCGGGCGCGGTCGTCTCGGCCCACGTCATCTCCTTCATGCTCGCGTTCCTGTGCATCACCTTCCTGCACGTGGTCATCGGGGAACAGGCGCCCAAGATCGTCGCGATCCAGTTCCCGGAATCGCTGGCCATGTGGATCGCCTGGCCGATGCGCTTCTTCAACCGGCTCTTCTTCCCGCTGGTGTGGGTGCTGAACCGTTCGACCAAGGGCGTCCTGGGGCTCTTCGGCGTCAAGTCGATGCAGGCGCACGCGCGCGTGCATTCCGAAGAGGAACTCGGGATCATCCTCGACGAGAGCCACAAGGCCGGCCTGATGAGCCCCGAAGAGCGCAAGATGCTCGAACGCGTCTTCCGCTTCCACGACAAGACCGTGAAGGAGATCATGGTCCCGCGCCCGGACATCGTGGCGCTGGACCTGCGCGCGGCCGAGGCCAAGATCATGGAACTGGCCTTCGAGGAAGGCTACAGCCGCTTGCCGGTCTGCGACGGGAGCATGGACAAGATCGTCGGCATCGTCTACGTCAAAGACCTGATCTACACCCTGCGCGACCCGAAGCTGATCAAGATCGCCGACCTGGTGCGCGAACACATCGAGATTCCCGAGTCGTACAGCGTCTCGAAGCTGCTGCGCGACTTCCAGCGCCGCCGCATTCACATGGCCATCGTGGTGGACGAATTCGGCGCCACGTCGGGCCTGGTGACGCTGGAGGACCTGGTCGAAGAGATCGTCGGCGAGATTCAGGACGAGCACGACGAGGAGACGCCGGAGGTCGAACGCCTGGCCGACGGCGCGCTGATCTTCGACGGCAAGACGCACCTGGACAAGTTCCGCGAGGCGCTGCCCAACGTCGAACTGCCGGAAGGCAGCTACGAGACCGTCGCCGGGCTGGTGCTGCACCTGGCCGGGCGCGTGCCCAAGGAAGGCGACACCTTCCGCATGGCCGAGTACGTCTTCCGCGTCGCGCAGCGCGACGGCCGCCGCATCAAGAAGGTGGGCGTGCGCAAGATTCCCATCGGCCAGACGCAGGCCATGCCGCTGCTGCAGGGCGAAGCCATCGCGCAGACGCCGGCCCCAGCGCCGGCCGAGATCGTCCCGGCCAAGAAGGAAAAGGCCCAGGCCGAACACGGTTGATCGTCGCATAAGCCAAGTATAGACAATCTGTTGCAACGTCCGTGCGCTTGCCTACCCCAAAATATTAAGTGATTTAATCAATTCGCGGTGTATGTTCCTGAAAAGCCCAGGGGCGGACCACCATGCGCGTCGCGGTCGTCGGAATCCGGGGGATGGGGAAGGGCCATCTGCGCGCCGCAAAGCGCTGCTCGGTGGTGCGGGAGGTCGCCGGGTGCGACCTGAACCCCGAGGTCCGCGCCAAGGTGGGCGCCGAACTGGACGTCTCGACCTTCGCGAGCGTGGACGAACTCTTTGCTTCCTTCAAGCCCGACGCGCTCGTCGTCGCCACCGCGCCCAACCGCCACGCCGAAGTGATCCGCGCCGGCTTCGATCGCGGGCTGCCCGTGCTGACCGAGAAGCCGATCTGCGACCGCATCGAGGCCGCGCGCGGCCTGGTCGAGGAAGCCGGGCGCCGGAACCTGCCCTTTCAGTGCTGCTTCCAGGTCCGCTACAGCGGCCTGATCCGCGCCGTGCGGAGCCTGCTCGAATCGGGCGACCTGGGCACGCTGACGCGCATTGGCCTGACGCAGTATTCGGGCTCCCACGCCGCGCCCGGGTACATGTCGCGCGAACGCACCGGCGGCATCTTTTACGAGAAGCTCTGCCACCAGGTCGATCTCTTCCGGCTCTTCTTCGGCGAACCCGAACGCGCGCTGGCCGTCGCGGCCCCGAACGCGCTCGCGCACTACGGCATCGAAGACAACGTCACCGCGGTCTTCGCTTTTCCCGGCGGGCGCCAGGGGGTGATCGCCTTCGACACGCGCCGCGCGGCGCAGGTGGACGGCGTCCAGACGCCCGGGCGCGACTTCGAAGGGCGCGAGGCCGGCCACTTTTACGAACTCTGTTTTACGGGCGACCGCGGCACGGCCGTCTACGATGCCTGGAGCGGCACGGTGGACGTGATGCGCTTCAACCACCGCGGCGACCTGAAGACCGAATTCGTACGCCGCATCGACCTGACCAAGGAGTTCGGCGCGGACATGTACGACCTCCTGGCGCAGGACGGCGACTTTTACGCCCACGTCTCGGAAGGCCGGACCCCGCGCTACCCCGCGTCCGACGCCCTGAAGTCGATGGAATGGTCCGAACGCGCCGAGCGTTCGCTGGCGAGCGGCGGGGCGTGGGTGAACGCCTGACCTTTCGCGCTGCCGCTGCACGAACTTCCCCCAAGGAGCATTCGCCATGCGCGCGACGATGCTTCTGCCGGCGGCGCTGGGCATGGCGGCGGCGGGCTCTTCACCCCGGCGGGCTCACCCCAGCTTGGACGAATAGGAGGGTGATTTCGATGCGAACGACCCTATGCGTGCGCGTTCTCGCGGGTTTGGCTGCCGTGCTGGGGTTCCGGATGCCCGCCGTCGCGGCGGACGCGCCCGCGCCGGTTCCTGCGCCCGTGCTGCTGAAGAGCTTCGACGCGGGCGAAGGGATGTACCGGGGTTCGCCGCTGGTCGTGGACCTGGACGGCGACGGCCAGCCGGAGATCGTCGTCGCGCCCTGGAGCGAAGTGCAGGTCTGGACGCCCGCGGGCAAGAAGCGCCTGAGCCTGAAGGTAAGCGGGCGCGTCTATTCCGGCGCGGTGGCGGGCGATCTCTTTGGCGACAAGCGCTGGTGCCTCGTGGCGGGCGACAACCAGGGCAACGTACACGCATGGCACGCCGACGGCACGCCCGTGGCGGGCTTTCCGAAAACGGTGGAAAGCAGCGCGGACATCCGTCAGATCGCCTGCGCCGACCTGGACGGTGACGGCAAGGACGAGATCGTCGCCTACTCGAACCTGACCGATCGCGGCTGCCTGCCCAACATGTACGTCTTCCAGAACGACGGCTCGATCCGCGCGGGCTGGCCGCACTTCCACAAGGAAGACAAGTTCCTGGGACGGCACTTCGACCACGCGGGCGGGTTCAACAATTGCCTGGCCGTCGGCGATCTGGACGGCGACCGCAAGCTGGACCTGATCTTCCCGCAGGACTACGGGTCCATCTGCGTCTTCCACGACGACGGCACGCCGTTCGAGGCCAAGGGCCAATCGGTGCCCGACAAGACCGGCCCGGTCTGGTGGGGCGAATGCCGCGCGTGGGAGCCGTTCGGCAGCGAGAAGGTGAAGTGGGGCCCCGGCAAGACGATGCTGCTCGAGTTCACCTATTCGCCCCCGCTGATCGCCGACCTGGATCTGGACGGCCGCCCCGAGATTCTCTGCGCCGCCAACACCGAAGACCCCGCGCACATCGGGCCGATCACCGGAAGCTGCCTGACGGTGCGCAACGCGGACTTTACGCCCAAGGCCGGCTTCACGCCGTGGAAGTGCTCCGGCAAGGCCGCGCCCGCGTCCGGCGGCGAACCGAAGTTCGAAGCGAATCCCAGCGTCGTCGCGGGCGATATGAGCGGCGACGCGCGCCTGGAAGTCGTCGTCGCGCACCTGGACGGCACGCTGCGCGCCTATGGCCCCGACGGGACGGACCTGTGGACGGTGGACCTGGGCGGCAGCGCCGGCAAGGTCGTCTCCGAACCGTTGCTCGCCGATCTGGACGGCGACGGCAAGGCGGAAGCGATCGTGAGCGTCTCCGATGCCTCGGCAAAGGCCGGGACGCTGCATGTCATCGACGGAGCGGGGCGGAAGCGGCTGGAATTCCCGCTGCCCTTCCATAACCAGGCCGCGCCGACGCTGGCCGACGTGAACGGCGACGGCGCGCCCGAACTCCTCTTCAACGCCTTCCATCGCGGTGCGGGCAAGGATACCGTCTTTATCTATGCGTGGCCGTGCGTGAACCCCAAGGTGCTCCCATGGCCCACGGGCCGCGGCAACATCCGCCATACCGCCTGCGTGGAAAAAGCGCCGCTGGCTCCGGCCGCGGCGGTCAAGGCGAGTCCCTCGGAAAAGGCCGCCGCGCTCCCGCCGCCCGCGCCGAAACTCGAGCCCAAGGCCCTGGAGCCCTGGAACGACCGGCTGGCGGCGTGGGTCGCGCAAGCGGTGAAGCGCGGCGCGCGCCCGCAGGTCTTTCTGCGCGTGATGGGCGACCGGGAGACGCGCGTGAAGGTCGTCGGCGCCGACGCGAAGAACCTGACCGTGGAGGTACAGGGCAACCACCTGCCCATGCAGTGGAGCAAACTGGGCGTGCGCGAGCGTCTGAACCTGGCGCAGGCGTTCCTGGACGAGGCCGACGCGGGCTCGTGCGCCCTTGCCGCGGTCTTCGCGCTCGCCGACGAGCGCGGCGCCCTGGCCGACGAACTCTTCGCCAAGGCGCTTGCGGCCGATCCCAAGGACGGCGCGGATCTGGTCGCCCGCACGCGCAAGGACTTGGGCCTGAAATAGCCGCGCGCCGCAAGGCGCACCCCTTTCAAAGGAGACGTTCGTGCTTCGCATCGACGCGCATATCCACTTCAACGCCGACAGCCCGGAGGCGCTCGCGCATCTGGAAAGGAACGACCTGAAGCTCCTGAACATCTGCGTCGCGCAGGACAGCCATGGCGGCTGGCGCAAAGACGCCGGCCACTGGATCGCGCTGGCCCGGGCGCACCCGAACCGCTTCGGCTGGATCACCAGCTTCGACCTGCCGCGCTTCGAGGACGAACACTACGCCGAGGCCTGCATCGAGGGCCTGGAGCGCGACTTTCACGACGGCGCGGTGGGCGTGAAGATCTGGAAGAACATCGGCATGGAAGTGAAGAAGCCCGACGGTTCGTGGATGTACCCCGACGATCCGCTGCTGACGCCCATCGTCGAATGCGTCGAACGCCACGGCAAGACGCTGCTGATGCACATCGCCGAGCCGCTCGGCTGCTGGCGCCCGCTCGTCCCCGGCACGCCCCACTACGGCTATTACAAGGCGCACCCCGAGTGGCACATGTACGGCAAGCCCGAGAACGCCTCGCACGAACGGCTGATGGAAGCGCGCGACGCGCTGGTCGCGCGGCACCCCAGGCTGCGCATGATCGGCGCGCACTTCGCCAGCCTGGAATACGACGTCGCCGAGATGGCCACGCGCTTCGAGGCGTACCCGAACTTCGCGGTGGACACCTCGGCGCGCCTGGGCGACATGCTGATGCAGGATTCGAAGAAGGTCCGCCGGTTCTTCCTCGATTTCCAGGACCGCATCCTCTACGGCACCGACTACGTGAACACCAAGCCGCAGGCGGAGGTCAATCCGGCCGTCGCGAAGAACGATTTCGCGTACTTCCGCGAACTCACCGATTCCTGGTGGGCCTACCTGACCGGGACCGCGAAGGTGAAGTTCGGCGAACAGGAAAACGAGGGGCTGGGCCTGCCCGCGAGCGTCGTCGAGAAGGTGTATTTCTCGAATGCACGCTTGTGGTATCCGGGCCTGTAGCGCCCCCCATCGTTATCTTTTCGAAATCAACGAAGGAATGGGGCGCGCGCCGCCCCCCAATAGCGATTGTGCCCGGCGGGCGCGCTTCGATAATCGGCCTTCAACCCAGGAGAGTTCCCTCATGAAGCCCCAGGAAGTGGTGATCGTCGGCTGCGGCGGGCGCGGGCATGGTTACGGCAAGTTCGCGGTCAATTACCCGCAGGAGATGAAGGTCGTCGCGGTCGCCGAGCCCAACGAGGCGCGCCGCGAACGCATGCGCGCCGAACACAACCTTCCCGCCGAGCGCTGCTTCAAGACCTACGACGATCTGTACGCCAAGGGACCCCTGGCCGACGCGCTGATCAACGGCACGATGGACCGCGACCACCTGCCCTCGACGCTCGGCGCGCTGAAGACCGGCTACCACGTGCTGCTCGAAAAGCCCATCGCCAGCACCCCCGAAGACTGCGTGGCGCTCGTGCGCGCCAGCCAGGACGCCGGCAAGATTCTGATGATCTGCCACACAATGCGCTACTGCCCCTTCGCCTACGAACACCGCCGCATCATGGACAGCGGGCGCCTGGGCGAGATCGTCACCATCGAGCACAAGGAAAACGTGGCCTACTGGCACATGGCCCACAGCTTCGTGCGCGGCAACTGGCGCAACAGCGTCGAATCCAGCCCCATGATCCTGCAGAAATGCTGCCACGACATGGATTACCTCTACTGGATGATCGGACGCAAGGCCGTGCGCATGATGTCCTACGGTTCGCTGACGCACTTCCGCCGCGACCGCGTCGGCCCCGAAATCCCCGAACGCTGCACCGACGGCTGTCCCATCGAGGCCGACTGCCCGTACTCGGCGCTGAAGCACTACGCCGCGCCCGACGGCCGCATGGCCGGCTGGGTCTCGCACTCGCCCTCTTTCGTTCACGACGGCACGCTGGACGGCAAGCTCAACGCGCTGCGCACCGGGCCCTTCGGGCGCTGCGTCTTCCGCTGCGACAACGACGTCGTGGACCACATGGTCATCGCCGCGGAATTCGAAGGCGGCCTGACGCTCGCCTTTACCATGCACGGGCACAGCCACGACAACGTCCGCACGATGCGTTACTCCGGCACCAAGGGCACGCTGCGCGCGCACATGGACGAGAACGAACTGACGATCCACGACTACGCGACCGGGCGCGAAGAGACCATCCGCCCCGGCCACGCCGCGGGCGGGCACGGCGGCGGCGACTACGGCGTCACGCGCGAATTCATCCGCGCGCTGCGGGACCGGAACTACAAGCCGCTGACCAACGTCGTCGATTCGCTCGAGAGCCACTTCATGGCGTTCGCGGCCGAAGAATCGCGCGTGACCGGCAAGCAGATCGAGATGGCCGAGTACCGCGCGCGCTTCCTGCGCAAGGCCGTGGGCGCGCAGGCCTGAACCGAAGGCGGGTTGAATCCGGGGCGCAGGTGAACTATCTCTGCCTGCATGGCCGAGCCTTTGACCAGCGACGCGGACCGCCTGAAGCGCCTTGAAGCCGATTTCGAGGCGCGCTACCGCTACCAGCCCAAGCTGCCGTCCTCCGCGCTCTTCAGCGGCGCGCTGGCGATGGCCTGCGGCTTCGGCGCGGTGATGTTCTTCATGTTCGCGTACGCGAACGGATTTCAGCGCTGGGTGCCGCAGATGCTCGTCTTCGGGGCGCTCTCGCTGCTCTTCGGCCTGGCCAACCGGCTCTTCGCGCGGCGCTGGTTCGCGAAGGTGCGCGTCTGGAGTTCCGAGCGCGCGCAGCTCCTGGACGAGATCGAGCACCTGAAAAAGGGCGCGCCGGGCCGGACGCCGGGCGGCGCGTAGGCGCAAGAGTTTTCTTGCATCCCGAGCGCCGATGATACCATACCGCCATGCATAAGCTGACCGACCTGCGCGAAATCCTCCGCTACGTCCCCAATTACCGCGAGAAAGTCTTCGTGGTCGCCGTGGACGGCGAAGTCGTCGAGTTCGAGCAGTTCCAAAACCTGCTGCTGGACATCGCGCTGCTGCGCAGCCTGAACATCCGCGTGGTGCTGGTCCACGGCGCGGGGCACCAGATCCGCCGCGCGGCCGAGGAAGAAGGCAAGCCGATCACCAATTCCGACGGCACGGGCGTCACCGACGCGTACACGCTGCGCCTGGCGCTGAACGTCAGCAACCGCATCACGCACGAAATCCTGGAAGGCCTGGCCGCCTGCGACCTGCGCGGCGCCTGCACCAACGCGGTGGTCGCGCATCCCGCCGGCATCCTGCGCGGCGTGGACATGCAGAACACCGGCAAGGTGGACCGCATCGACTCGGCGTATCTGCGCACGCTGCTCGACAACGGCATCGTGCCCATCGTCCAGCCGCTCGGCTTCGACGGCGAAGGCCACACCTTCCGCCTCAACTCCGACGCGGTGGCGATGCACGTGGCTTTGTCGCTGCGCGCGATCAAGCTCGTCTTCATCACCAGCCGCGACGGCATCGAACGCGGCGGGCGGCTCCTGCGGCAGCTCTCGGTCAACGAGGCCGAGGAGATTCTCAAGCAGGGCCGCGAGCAGCTCGCGACGGACAACGTCTCGAAGCTGGAGCACGCCTTCCGCGCCTGCGAGGGCGGGATCGAGCGCGTGCACATCATCAACGGGCGCACCGACGAGGGGCTGCTCAGCGAGGTCTTTTCGCCCACGGGCATCGGGACGCTGGTGTACGTCAACGAATACCAGTCGGTGCGCCAGGCCAAGAAGCGCGACGCGCGCACGATCCAGAAGCTGATCGAACCGTCCGTGAAGAACGACGAACTGCTCAAGCGCAGCCGCGCGACGATCGAGAAGCACATCGGCGACTACTATCTCTTCGAGATCGATGGGAACCCGGTGGGCTGCGTGGCGCTGCACCCGTATCCCGAGGAGCGCAAGGCGGAACTCGCATGCCTTTCCGTCAGCGATTCGTACGAGAACCGCGGGATCGGGCGGAAGCTGATGAATTTCGTGGAAAAGGTCGCGCGCGAACGCGGCTTCAAGGAACTCTTCCTGCTCTCGACGCAGGCCTTCAACTACTTCCAGCAGAAGGGCGGCTTCCAGGAAGCCACGCCCGGTGACCTGCCGCCCGCCCGGCGCCAGCAGTGGGAAGCGAGCAAGCGCAACTCCCGCGTGCTGGTCAAGCCGCTGCAGAACGCCGGCGCGGCCGCGCCCGGCGCGTAATACGGTTCAAGCCAAGGCCGCGCAGACCGGGCGCCCCCCTGTGGAGCGCCCGGCCCGCGGGTTATCGTTTGCGCTGCGCCTGGTAGCAGTTCCGGCAGTAGATCGGCCGGTTCGGGTCGGGCTTGAACGGGACGGAGGTCTCGACGCCGCAGGACGAGCAGACGACTTTGAAGAACTCGCGTCCGCCGCCGCCTGCGCCGCCACCACCGCCGCCGCCGCCGGACGAGGAACCGTAGCCCCCGCCGCCGCCTCCGCCGTACCCGCCGC
>JAHCJK010000012.1 GCA_026184295.1 Planctomycetota bacterium | reverse complement strand
AAGCCGACAAGCTCGAGACGGTCCTCGACCGTTCGCAGGCGGGGCGCTCGCGCCTGACCGACTTCTTCCCCTTCGCGGAACGCGGGAAGCCCGCGACCGATCGCGCGCGCGGAGAAGACAAGCGCCTGACGCGCGTGCCGGGCATCTACGAACTGCGCCTGAAGATGGAACTGACCTACGCCGGCGAAGCCGACACGGCCAAAAAGGTCGATGTCGGCATCCGCTACAACGTCGTCAATCAGGGCTTCAAGCCGCTGCTCCTGCAGTACGAGCAGGGCCGGCTGCGGTAACGCGCAAGCGGACGGGAACGGCAGGAAAGAAGACCGCCGGCGAGAGCCGGCGGTCTTCTTTTTTCGCTGAGCTTATTCGTTGAACGAGAAGAGCGAGATCAGTTCGTCGCGCGAGAGGTCCTTGAAGCCGCCGGGGTCGTTCTTCACCACGGAATCGGCGAGCGAGAGCTTGAGCGCCTGGCGCGCGAGGACTTTTTCCTCGAACGTGCCGGACGTGACGAGCTTGTAGACGTTCACGTTGCGCGTCTGGCCGATGCGGTACGCGCGGTCCTGCGCCTGGCGGTCGTTCGCCGGGTTCCAGTCGTGGTCGTAGAAGATCACCGTGTCCGCGCCGGTCAGGTTCAGGCCCGCGCCGCCCGCGCGCGTCGAGATCAGGAACGCGAGCAGGTTCTCGTTGGCGTTGAACTCGTTGACCAGTTCCTGCCGCTGCGCGCCGGGCGTGCCGCCGTCGAGGCGCAGCCACTGGTCGCCGCGGTTCTGCAGGAACGATTCGAGAATGTCGAGCATCGAGGTGAGCTGGCAGAAGATCAGCGCGCGGTGCCCGCCTTCGCGGCACTGGTCGAGCAGGTCGGCGAGGGCGAGCAGTTTGCCGCTGCGTTCCTCGAAGCCCGGCATCGGCACGATGCGCTTGCCGTCGCCGATGTCCTTGCTCAGGTAGACCAGGTCGGGGTGGTTGCAGATCTTGCGCAGGCTCGTCAGCGCGGTCAGGATTTCGGTCTGCGCGCGGCCCGCGCCGTGCTCTTCCAGTTCCTTCACCGCCTTCTTCGCCTCGTCGCTCTTCGCGAACTGCCGGTAGAGCGTCGCCTGGTCGGCGCTGAGGCTGCACGGAATGTTCTGCTCGATCTTTTCCGGCAGCTCCTTGGCGACCTCGGTCTTCAGGCGCCGCAGCACGAACGGCTTGATCCGTTCGCGCAGGTGGCTCGCGACGCGTTCGCCCTCCTGCTTTTCCTGCGCGAAGGCGCCCGGCGACTGCCCCCGCGAGATCGGTTCCTCGAACTGCTGGAAGAAGTGCGCGCGCCGCCCCAGGAATCCGGGCATCAGGAAATCGAAGATCGACCAGAGTTCGTCGAGGCGGTTCTGCACGGGCGTGCCGGTCAGCGCCAGGCGGTGCCGCGCGGGGATCGTCTTGATCGCCTTCGTCACCGCGGCGCTCGCGTTCTTGATCGAGTGCGCCTCGTCGAGGATCACGTAGCGCCACTGTTCGTCCTTCAGCAGGCTCGCGTCGTTGCGCACGGTCGCGTACGTGGCCAGGATCACGTCGTGTTCGCTGATGGCCTTGCGCAGGCGGTCGCGGCGCGAAGGCGCCCCGCCGTAGCGCATCACCTTCATCTTCGGATCGAACTTGCGGAATTCCTGACGCCAGTTGTCCACCAGCGAGGTCGGGCAGACGATCAGCGAGGGCCAGGGGCCCTGCTCTTCGCGGATCGCCGAGAGCATCGCGATGGTCTGCGCGGTCTTGCCCAGGCCCATGTCGTCGGCCAGGATGCCGTTCAGCCCGTAGCGCGTGAGGAAGCGCATCCACTGGTAGCCCTGCACCTGGTACGAGCGCAGCGGAAGCTGCAGGCCTTCGGGCGCGGGCACCTTCTCCACCGATTCGAACGTCTTCAGCCGCTCGATGAACGTGCGGTAGGCCTCGCTGTGCTCCACCGTCCCGGCCAGGCTGAAGAGCTGTTCGACTTTTTCGCGCGCCTCGGCGCGGAAGCGGAATTCCATCGGCCCGCGCGCCTGGAAGCCGTGCTTCTGCGCGTGCAGGCGAAAGGCCTCGATGGCCTTCGCGTCGAGCTTGACCCACTGTTTGCCTTCGCGCAGCCACTTCTTTCGCTGCTTCATCAGGCGTTCGATTTCCTGCGGCGAGAGCGCGCGCCCGCCGGCCTCCATGGCGGCCTCGACCTTGAACCACGCGTCCCGCCCTTCTTCCTCCACGTCCATCTTCAGGCGCAGTTCGGCGGCTTCCTCGGCCACGTGATGCGCGCCCTCGACGGCCTCGCTCACGTATACGTTCCACGGGCTGTTGGCCTCGGCCTGCAGCCGCTGCGCCCACACGAGCAGTTCCGGCACCTGCTCCTGCTCGGCGTGGAACGTCCCGGGGGTGCCGTTGGCCTTGGCCACGGCGGAGACGGCCTTGCGCGCGGCCTTGACCGCGTCGGCGTCCACGCGGCACCACACGCCGCCGCGCCGCAGGCACGGCACGCCGCGGTCGGCCGCGTCGAGAATCTCCTGTGCGCTGAAGCTGGCTCCGGGGGTCTCGAAGGCCAGCGTCGCGGTCACCTCGTCGCCCGCGCCCGTGTCGATGCGCACGGCCGGCCGCGGCGCGCGCGCGGCGGTGGCGTCGGCCAGTTCGGCGGGGCTGATCTTCACGTCCATCCAGGCCGAAGCCGCGCGCGCCATGCGCAGCGCTTCCCACGCGTCCTCGCCTTCGAACATCCGTTCGCCCTTCTCGAAGACCTCGCGCAGCTTCGCTTCGCGCACGTTCTGCGGCGCGCGGCAGACGGCGTCGCCGAAGGCCCACCAGTCCTTGCCGCGGTGCGCGGGCTGGCCGAGCGACCGGCCGGTCTCGCTGCACAGAAAATCGGGCGAAGCGATCACCCGCAGGGTCTCGTCCATCTCCAGCGCGCGCAGCGCCAGCCGCGGGAGCGCGGGCGCCTGCAGGACCGCGCAGGCCTCGATGACCGGCGTGGGCCGCACGATCACGTTCGGGGAAGCCCGGCGCAGCAGCGCGAGCATGGGGGCGAACTGTTCGGCCGGGACGCGGTACGCCACGCCGTCGGCCGTGTAGAGCCCCAGGAGCGCGCGGACGATCAGGGCGTCCACGGCGTCGGGGATCAGTTCGGCCTCGTGGAGGATGAAGCGGTCGCCGCGCGGCTGGAGCTTGCGCAGGCGGATCAGGGCGCTGCCGTAGCGCACGGCCGCGCGCACGGTCATGCCCGGCCAAGGCTTCGCCTCGGCCAGCGAGATCTCCATCTGCATGGGTTCGGTGCGCGTGACGTCCGCGGTTTTGGGCCCGCGGGCGGTTTGATCGAGCTCGGTTGTCGGCATCTCGGGCGACCAGGTCTGCGTGCGGTGGCTCCCCCCACCCAGCGACATACTGGTATCGTCAGCACCGCCCGAAAGCGTGATGTGCAGAAGATATTTTTTCTTCCGTCCGTCGTCAAGCGTCCGCACACGAAATAATTTCTTTTCTTGCAGGCAGAAAACAGGAGCCGCACCGGCGATCTCCCGAAATCACATTTTTCATAGGTACAGCGCGCACGCAATGCCGCAGCGACCTACGAAAATTAGGCGTCGTTTTCGCCCTTAAATTGGAAGGCGCGGCCGAGCCCCGCCGCGGCGAATCGGCCGTGTCATCGGGCGCGGGCGTCGTTGTAGGACAGGCGTCCCGCCTGTCTGGTACTTGCCCGCGACAAGCATTTCCGCCGCGCGGCCCGCCGCGCCGGACAGTTGCCCCCTGCGCAACCAAAGCCCAAGCGCGGCCAGCGCCGTAGCGCCGGCATCCTGCCGGCCGTATCGCCGGCGTCCCGCCGGCATTTTGTGGGAAAGCAGGCGCTCGCCTTCGATCGTGCCGGCGAGGACGCCGGCGTTACGGCCGGCCAGAGGCCGGCGGTACAAACAGAACCGACGCGCGGGCTGCGCGTCGGCGTGGGAGCGTAGGACAAGCACGGGACAGGCGGGACGCCTGTCCCACATCGAAGGGATTCGCGTGCGACGGGTCCGGCTACAGCCGGATTTCGACGACGGACTCCGTGCCGCCGGGGAGCGCCAGGACGATGCGCGCGACCGCGCCGGGGCCGCCGTGCAGGCCTTCGGCGCGGACGGTGACGGGGTCCTTCCAGCGCGGGCGCAGCGAGCCGGCCTGGGCTTTCAAGACGGCCTCGAACGCGCCGTCCTTTCCGGACCAGCCGCCTTCGGCCGACCAGGGGGCCTCGCCCGCCACGCCGCGGAAGGGCAGCAGCGCGAAGGTCGATTCGAACGGAATGAACGCGCGCGACTGGAACGAGAGCACCGGGCGGACGGCGGTGAGGTCCGTCAGCGCCACGAAGCCTTCGACGACGGAACAGTCGAGCGAGGCGCCGGGCTGGAGCCCCGGCAGCGCGCTCACCTGGATGTTCGCGTCGCTCTCGCCGGCTTCATGCACGAACGCGGCGTCGGCGCTGGTGAGCGTCAGCGCTTCCTTGGCGTTGCGCGCGCGCAGGCGGTCCTGCGGCGTGTGGCACGACCAGGCCGTCAGGCCCTTGGTCTTTGCCTCGCCGCCCAGCGCGTGCAGCGGGAAGGTGGTCTCCAGCACGCGCTGCGGCGCGGGGAAGACGCTGCCGACGGCCGGTTCGCGCCCGTCGGCGGTGTCCGCGTGGCTCAGGCGGTCCCAGACGAGCCAGACGCCTTCGCCTTTCTCGGGCCCGTGCGGGAGCAGCAGCACCAGCGCGCGGCGGTGCACGTGATCTTCGATCAGGCGGTGTTCGCCCACGGCGGCCTGCACGCGCCCGTCGGGGCTCTGCGCGAAGAGCTTGCGCGTGACCGCCTTGGTCGTCGCGTGGCGCGGGCCGCGCGGGAGCAGGTGGCCGAGGCGCAGCGCGGCGTGCGCGTTCGGGGCCTGCTGCAAGGCGTTGCCTTCGGGCGTGTAGGCCAGGCGGCCCGAGTCGGAGATCAGTTCGCGCCCCAGCCCGTAGATGCAGACGGTGTTGACGTCGTGGTGCCCGTGGTTGGAGGCCACCGAGACGTTCAGCAGGCCGTGGCAGGCGTCCTCGACGCCCTTGCCCGCGCGCAGGTTGAAGAACCCCGCCGGGTGCGCGGTGGACGCGTGGACGCGCGCAGCCGCGTCGGGCGCGGGCATCTTCTTCCAGCGCGCGTAGCCATCGCGGCCCATCAGGAAGCGCGAGAGCGGCGGGGGCACGTCGCCGCGAACGCCGCCGGCGCGGGCCTTCCACGCGGGGCGGTCGAAGAGCGCCGCGCCGAGATGCAGGACCTCGTGGTATTCGATCTCGTGTTCGTGCGCCGAACGGCCCGAGTGGTCGCCGATGGTGAAGGCGTTGCCGTCGGGGCGCAGGGTCTCGGCGGCGAGCTTGAAGCCCATTTCCACCTCGTGGCGCAGCGCGTCGCTCGCACGCCCGGTCTCGAAGCCGCGGTCGCCGATCAGCAGCGAGCGCGTGAGCAGGAAAGTGTTCACCTGCTGGTAGCCGAGCCCTTCGCCGAAGTAGCCGTCCTGGACCATGATCCACGGCGTCGTGACGGGGCTGCCGGGGCCGACCAGCTTTTCGAAATACGCGCGCCACTTGGCCGCGCCGGCGAGTTGCGGGAAGAGCGCCGCAACGCCGTACATCGCCACGAGCCCGTGGAAGGGAATGTTGTAGAGCGGGTCTTCGCGGTAGCCGCGGAAGAAGCATTCGGCTTCGTGCGCGAGGTACGCGACGGAGGCGCGGCGCGCGGCGGCGTCCCAGGCCGGCCAGAGCATCGGGAGCACGATGCCCATGTTCTGGACGATATGCGCCTGGTCGAGCGCGTTGCCGCCGATCCAGTTCGGGTGCCAGCCCAGCAGCGGCACGAAGGCGTCGTCCGGCTGCGCGCGCAGATCGACGTCGAAGGCGTCCTGCGACTCGAGCAGTTTCGCCGCGCGCGCGGCCCACTGCGCGTCGCCGGTCAGCGCCTGGAGCATCCCGAAGTAGTACCACGCGCGCCCGCGGCGCACGGCGGTGTGGGCGTCGTGGTCGATATCGACCGCATGCAGGTAGGCCTCGCGGCTGGCGAGCGCGCTGTGCCCGGCGCCGTGCTTGCCCGCGTCCATCGCGTCCACGTACGCGCGCACCGTCGCGACCGCCGAGGGATCGTCCGCCGCGATCTGCCGGCCGAGTTCCGCGGCTTCCTGCTGCCCAAGGTACGCGCGCAGCGGACGCCGTCCCAGCGAATCGAGAATCGCCTTCGCCGCCGCCGCGTCATCCTTCTTAGAGGAGGCCGCGCGCGCGTCGCTCAGATCGGGGTGGCTCAGGTCGAAGAGGCGGACAAAATCGGCATCGGAACAGGTGCGAGGATCGGTGGACATGGGGGACTCCTTTCGTGTTGTCTATACATTATACATTAAAAGCCTTGCATATCCACTCCCCGGCCTTTGTTTTTGCAACGCCTTTCAAATCAATCCATTGCAACCAAGGCAAAACAAGATCGTAGCTCGTTCTCGCATGCATGTTCGGGTGTCTCGCGAGCAATCATTAGGGCTTCAAATTTCGCTTTGGACGCTTTGCCGTCACCTTTGTTGGGGCGCGCGCGTCAGGAGGGTATTGCACCCAAAGCCAAAAGCGAGACTGCATGGAAGCGGCCACTCTTTCCGTGGAACGAAAACAGGCCACGCCACGCCGGCGCCGAACGCCGCGCTTTTCCATCAGTTCGCTGCTTTGCTTTTCGCTGCTGACCGGCAGCGCCGGGATGCTCTGGTCCGACTGGGCGCCCTGGCACGAAATCTTTCGACTCTCGGACGCCGGGCGTGAGGTCGGACGCATCACCTATTCGGACGACGGCCGCCTGTTGCTTACCCAACCGGACCTGAAGCGCAAGAGGTACGGCTTCTCGCCCTTCGGCAGCCGCCCGTTCCGGATCTGGAATGCCCGCGACGGATCGCTCAAGCGGAAACTCGAATGGGGCGTCGAATTCAACGCGGCCTGGACGCGCGCTCAGTTTTCAAACGACGGCCGGTGGATCATGTTCGGCGAAGGCCTCGAGGACCAGGCCGCGCGCATGTTCGACCTCGCCACGGGCGAGGACTACTTCAAGGACCTGCCCGCGAGCGCCGTTCGCTGGATCTTTCACTTCCCGAAGCGCAACCAGGCGCTGGTGATCTTCAACATCAGGCGCGCCCCGCTGCTCCTGAACCTCGACGCGCCCCTTCGCGCGATCGAACTCACCGAGGCGCCGCGCGTCTGGGAAGGGCACGACCTCTCGAGCGACGGGCGGTACCTGCTCCTGCACGGGCACACGCCGCCCCTGCCGCCGCACCTCACCGTGTACGACCTCGAGACCGGGCAACTGGCCTTCACGCACGAGGGCCTGTGGAACTACCCCACCCTGCCCCGCTTTTCCCACCAGGACCGGTACGTCATGTTCGGCTACGGGCTCGAAGACCTGCCGGTAATCACCGAATGCTGGGATTGGCGGAAACAGCGCCAGGTCTTGCGGAAGTCCGGACCGTATCGCGTGCAAGTGCTGAGTTCCCGGCAGGTGTCCGTCGCCACGACGGGCGGCCTCGATCTCTACCGCGCCGAAGACATGGCCTACATCGCCCACATTTCATGCCGAAACACCTCTCCGTTCCCCGTCATCGACCCCACAGGGACTCGTCTGGCCAGCATCGACCAGAAAGGGAACAACTACGTGGCGCAGGTGCACGACCTGGCCACGGGCCATGGCCTCCAGACGTTCGATCTGGGCACCATCACTTGGTCCTACTTTTCAGAGTTTCCCGATGAGCTCTCGTTCACCGACGACGGCGCCTGGCTGATCGTGAAGACCTCGGCCAACACCCAGTTTCTTCCCATGCAGGGCCAGGCCCCGGCCGAACCGATCGGCGACCACCCGGTCCTCTCGCCCGACGGCAAGCGCGTGCTGATCCTGAGCGAACGCGGCCACGCGGGAATCTATGCCTTCCCGTCGCAGGAACTCCTGCAGCACCTCGGCGAGACCGCGGATCATCTGGCCGAACCGAGCTTCTCGCCCGACGGCACGCGCCTGCTCTTCCTCGACAAGGACGGAGATGTGCACTGTTTCGAACGGCGCTGGCCCGAGGCGTGGTGGGGGCTGTTCGCGCGGCCGGGCTTCTGGCTCACGCTGGTTGCTGCGCTGGTTTTCTGTGGAAGCCTGCGGCGGGACCGCAGGCGCTTCAAGCAGATGATGCAGGCGTGACGGCCCGGCGCGCGGATTCCTCCGCGCGCCGAGCCCTTCAGCTCACTTCTTCTCGATCAGCGCGTCGCGGGACTTGCCGACGCCGATGTAGCGGACCGGGATGCCGACCAGCTTTTCGATGCGTTCGACGTAGTCGCGCGCGGCCCGGGGGAGTTTCTCGTACTGGCGGATGTCCTCCAGCGATTCGCCCCAGCCCGGCATGGTCTCGTAGGTGGGCACGGCTTTTTCCACCGCGTGGATGTCGGCGGGGAAGCGCGTGAGTTCGCGCCCGTCCACGGTGTACTTCACGCACAGCTTCAGTTCCTTCTCACCGGTCAGCACGTCCAGCTTGGTGAGCGCGATCGCGTCCACGCCGGAGACTTCCGTCGCGTAGTTCACGCCCACGGCGTCGAACCAGCCGCAGCGGCGCGGGCGGCCCGTCGTGGTGCCGAACTCCCCGCCGCGTTCGCGGATCGCGTCGCCCTGGGCGTCGGTCAGTTCGGTGGGGAACGGCCCGGCGCCGACGCGCGTGGTGTAGGCCTTGGCCACGCCCAGCGCGGTCTCGATGCGCTTGGGACTGCAGCCCGAACCCGTCGCCGCGCCGCCGGCGGTCGCGTTGCTGCTCGTCACGTACGGATAGGTGCCGTGGTCGATGTCCAGCAGGGAGCCCTGGGCGCCCTCGAAGAGCAACCGCTTGCCGTGCGCCAGCGCGTCGTTGATGAACGCGGCGGTGTCGGCGATGAGCGTCTTCAGTGGCTGGGCGGCGTTGATCACTTCGTCGGCGACTTTGTCCGCGTCGAGGGGCGCGTGCCCGTAGACGGCGGTCAGGATCGGGTTGAGTTCGGTCAGGCGGTGGCGCACGCGGTCGGCGAGGTACGTCGGGCGCAACAGGTCGATGACGCGGATGCCCGAGCGCGCGACCTTGTCCACGTACGCGGGCCCGATGCCGCGGCCGGTGGTGCCGATCTTGCCGGCGCCGCTGGTTTCCTTCTTCTTTTCGCTCAACTGGTCCACGATGCGGTGGTAAGGCATGACGAGCTGCGCGCGGTCGCTGAGCAGCAGGTTGGTGCAGTCGATCTTCACGCCGCGGGCGCGGAGTTCGTTGATTTCCTTCACCAGTTCGATGGGATCGACGACGCAGCCGTTGGCGATGACGCAGACCTTGTTGTCGCGCAGGATCCCCGACGGCACGAGATGGAACGCGTAGCGTTCCTTGCCGACCACGACGGTGTGGCCGGCGTTCGCGCCGCCCTGGTAACGGACCACGATGTCGGTCTCGTCGGCCAGCGCGTCGAGGACCTTGGCCTTGCCTTCGTCGCCCCACTGCATGCCGACCAAAACGGTAGCGGGCATAACGCCTTTCCTTCCGGCGGCGCATGCATGTGCGGGCGCCGCCCGATGGCGGCCCCTTGTTAGGAAGGCCGTGAGTCCGGCCGCCTTTTTACCGGAGGAGCCAGCCCTCCGGCGATCCGCGGCCAAAAGAAAACGGCCGCGGGAGTTCCCGGCGACCGTTGGGCAACTATTTCTTCGAACGGGGCCAAAGTCAAGCCAAAAGCCGCCCGGCGGGGGGTGGATATTTCGTCTAATACGCGAAATACTGGGGCGTCCTTCGCTCACGCTGGGGGTCCCGTTGCGCAGACTTGCTCCACCGTCCAAGACCAGGCTGTTCGTGGCGGCCGCTGCGTCGGCGCTGGTCGCGTTGCTGGGCGCGCGCGCGGCCGCGGACGGCTTTCACGTCGTCGATTTCGAGCACGTGCCGATCCGCTGGGCGTGGGCTCGTTACAAATCGATAAACAAGCTCCCCGAACTCAAGCCCGGCCAGACCTACTCCGACCTCGTCACGCTCGATCCCGAAAACGCCACCGGCGAAGTCACGCACGAGGCGCGCCTGACCGGCGGCGCGCCGGTGCGCGACGTCATGGTCGCCGCGACGATGAAGATGATCCAGATTCTGAAATACTGCGGCGAAGCCTACTTCACCAACGAGTCGCCCGACCCGCCGCTCTGGTATTACACCTCTTATGGACGCAAGGAGACGCTCAAGCAGGCGCAGGCGATTCTGGGCGAGATCGGCTGGCAGGCCGCGCCGTACCTCTTCGAGGCGCTCGAGACGGACATCCGCTTCACCACCGGACCGGACCGCGACGAAATCTTCAAGCTCCAGGCGGCGTTGCAGGAGGTCGAATTCGCCGGCGAGGCGCTCGACGACGCCCTGCGCAAAAAGACCGGGCACTTCCGCGACGCCGAGAGCGACCTGGCGACGATGACCAGGCGCTTTCTGGACGAACGCGACCCCGACAAGAAGGACTCGATGCTGCGCGCCGCGGAGTTCAAGGAACGCGCGGACCGGCTGGCGCAGTTGATCGAGGACTTTGCCAAGATCGACGAGAACGTCCGCAAGCTGCGCGACAAGCGCGTGGACGCCGTGCGCAAGGCTCAGGAGTGCGCGAAGAAGGTGAACCCGCGCTACGCGCGCACCTACTGCCTGGACGTGCGCGTCAGCGACAACTACATCCAGCTCTTGAAGGATGCGATCGCCGCCTGCGGCCCCAAGGCTCTGCCCTTTCTCGACCGAAAAGCGCGGCACAACAATCCGTCGGTCGCGCGCGCGGCCAAGGACCTGGCCTACATCGTCCGCTCGCGCCAGCCCGCGGCGGTCCGCCCGCTGCCCGGCGAAGAAGCCGCGAACCTCCACCCGCCCGCCGTGGGCGAAGGGCGCCCGGACCCGGTCGAAGCGCCGCCCCCGCCGCCGAACCCCTGGGTCGAGAAGAACCTCGCCGACCTGGACGCGCTGAAGGACGCCAACGAGAAGGTCGCGCGCCAGCGCGAGCGGCACGCGAGAGCGATGAAGAAATCGAACGAGATCGAGGCCCGGCTGAAGGAACTGCAGAAGACCGGCGCGGACGACCCGGCCGCGCGGGAACACGAGCACGAACTGCGCCGCGAACTGGCGCGCTCGCTGCAGGAGGAACTCGAATGCAAGTTCGGCGTGGACAAGGCCGAAGCCGACCTCGAAGCGTTGCGCAGAAAGCTCATGGAAGAAAGCGCCCGGCGCTGAAGCCGCCGGGGCGCGCTATTACAGCCGGCAGTTGAGAATCGAGGTCTCGAGGATCGCGCTGGCGCCCAGCGCTTCCAGCTTGTCGATGATCTCGATGCTGCGCTTCTTCGGAATCATCACCTTCACCGCGCACCACTTCGGGTCTTCCAGGTCGCTGATGGTGGGCGAGTCGAAACCCGGCGCGACCTTTTCCGCGTCCTTCAGCTTCGCGCGCGGGATGTTGTATTCGAGCAGCGTGTACTGCTGCGCGGTCAGCACGCCTTCCAGGCGGCGCTTGACCCGCGCGCAGAGCTTGGGATCGCGCGGCTTGCGCCCCTGGATCAGGATGCCCTGCGACGCCGAGACGGTCTCGATCACGGCCAGGCCGTTGTCGCGCAGCGTGTCGCCGCTTTCGACCAGGTCCACGATCGCGTCGGCGAGCCCCAGCGCGACCATGATCTCGACGCTGCCGCTCACTTCGACCAGGTGCGCCTTCACGTTGTTGCGGCGGAAGTACTCGCGCGTGGAATGCACCATCGAGGCGGCGACCTTCTTGCCGTTCAGGTGCTTCACGCTCTTGATCGGACCGTTCGCGCGCGCCGCGACGGCCAGCCGGCAGTGCCCGAAATCCAAGTCGAGGACGTGCTTCACGCGCGCTTCGCAGGCGTGTTCGTGCACCAGGTCGCGCCCGACGATGCCCAGGTCCGCGGCGCCTTCGGCCACCAAGATGGGAATGTCGTCCGGCCGGACGAAGAGCACCGCCAGGTCCAACCCGTCGGCGTGGGCAAAGAGCGCGCGTTCGCGGCGGCGGAATTTTATCCCCGCGGCCTTCAGCAGCGCCTCCGTCGGCTCCTGAAGCCGCCCTTTGCTCGGCACGGCCATACGCGAAAGCTTCGGTTCAAGCATCACAGCCCGCTCCCCTTCCCCGGTTCACCCTGGTCAGGGAGGCATTGTGTAAGGTGGAAGGCGGGGTGCCAGTGCAAAAGCAAGCCGCGTTGCGGGAACCCGCAGGTTGTTTATTCTCACGCAAAGCCGCTAAGCCGCTAAGAACGGCAAGAAAAACAAAACCAGCAAACAACACAATGGTATGTACTCCGTTGAATTCGGTGCTCTGCCATGCGCCCCTGGTATGGAGCGCGAAGGTTATTTGGAAGTGTTTTTCTTTTGTAGTTCTTAGCGTCTTTGCGGCTTTGCGGCTTTGCGTGAGAATAAAATCCCTTACGCATCCCGGTGGACGGTGTCCATCGAGAACGCCGGCAGGCAGACGGCGATGTATTCGGCGCCTTCGGGTTCGGGCGTGCTGTACTGCACCCATTCGCCGGGGGTGAGCGCCACGGCTTCGCCGGCGCGGACGTCGATCGCGCCGCCGCGGTGCGTGACGCGCAGCATGCCTTTCAGCACCAGCGTGTACTCGGCGAATTCCGGCGTCTGCCCGGGCTCGACCCAGCCTCCGGGGCTGCGCATATGCGCGATGGACAGGCCCGTGTCCTTGGAGTTCACGCGGCCGACGAATTCGTCGATCAGCTTGGGCTTGTTCCCCGCGGCCTGAATGCGCGTGGGCTGTTTGATGTGCGTGGGCATGCGGGCCTCCGTTCGTGGAGGCGGTTGTACGGAAGCGCGCGGCGGCTGGCAATAGGCGCGGCGGTTGGATCGAAGCAAACGGCGGTTGAGCGGCTCACTTGGCCGCGGGCGCGGCGGTCTCGAGCACCTTCTTCGCCCAGGCGGCGATGGCGTCGTCCGCGGCCGTGACGGCGGCGGCCTTTTCGAGCGGGCCGCGGCCCTTCTCTTCCACGCACTTGGCCAGAAGCGCCGTGGCGGCCGGCAGGGCCTTGGCGTCGAGCTTGGCCAGTTCGTCGTCGATCGTCGAACGCTGCCGCAGGGTCAGCGCCTTGGGATCGCCCAGCAGCGCCGCGGAAAGCGCCTCGACCTTGTCGGTCTTCCAGACGCGCGAGCGCGCCGCGCAGACGTAGTCGCGCTGGTAGAAGTTCAACGCGCTGAAGTTCCAGCGCAGCGTGCCGTCGCGGAGCTTGTAGCCGTTCTCGTCGAACCAGGCGAGTTCCCCCGGCAGCTTGACGCGCACGAGGAAGAGGTACTCCACGGCCGCGAAGTTGCCTTCGATATGCGCGCCCAGCAATTCCGCGAGCTTCTTCTCGGTCGCGGCCTTCTCTTCGGGCGGCGCCTTGAGGTAATGGTTTTCGGTCTCCTTGGCCAGGCGCTGGACCAGCGCGTCGCGGCGCGCGTCCATCTTGGCGCGGATGGCCTTGATGGTCTCGTCCAGGCGCAGGGCGGCGCCGCTGCCGGCCTCGGTCCCGCGGGCTTCCTTCTCCAGGCGCGTCAGCATGCGCGGGCCGATGGCCTCGATCTTCTTGCGCGCGGAAGCCTGCTCGTCCACCGTGCCGGCGGTGAGCGCCTTGACCAGCGCGGCGTGGGCCTTCTCTTCTTCCTCGTTGGCCGCGTCCTGCTTCAGCGTCGCCTTGTTCAGGCAGTGCGTGATCAGCGCCTTGAGCACCTCGCGCGGGTCGGCCTCCACGAGCTGGTCCACCTTCTTGAAGGGGAAGCCGCCGAACGCGAGCCGGAAGACCGCGCCGCCCACCGCCGCCCACAGGCCGCTGCGGGAGACCCCCGCGCCCGTGTCGTCGAAGAGCTTGCGCAGGTCCTTGGTGACGTACTTCCGCGCCGGCGCGGTGTCGTGCGATTCCCCGAACTCCTTCTCGAACTCGTCGAGCATCTTGCCGGTCTCGCCGTCGTACGCGTCCATCAGGACCTTCTTGAACTCCTCCGGCTTCACCGTGTCGGCAAAGGTCTCTTCGAAGACGTACGCGGTGGCGAAGTAGTGGTCGCGCAGGGCCAGCTTGACCGTGTTCTTCGCGGTCCGTTCGACGGCCTTCACTTCGCGCGCGTAGCCGCCGGGAATCGCCTCGCCGGGCTTGATCTCGGCGCGCGCGACCAGCTTCACGTCGCTGCTTTCCTGGACCTTCCAGGCGGGTTCGGCGGGCCACGCAAAGCGTTTGACGGGGAACGTCTCCGCTTCCTTGCGGCGGTCCATGTCCTTGGCCTGCATGCTGAAGGTGCGGACGCAACTGCCGTCCTCGGCGACCTCGGTATAGGTCTCGGTGTCCAGTTCGCAGCCGGCCAGCAGCGCGGCCATCAGCAGCGCGGCGGCGGCGTGGGAAGTCCAACGAAGGCTCTTCAAGCGTGCTCCTCGCCCCGAACGGGACGGCCCTTGCCTCTGCGTATTCATACGGAACGGCGCCACGGACCTATAGCATAGACGCTGTCCGTGCACAAAACCGCAATGGAAAAAGAGGATTCGGCTTACAGTTCGGGCGGGGGCAGCAGGCCGCCGCGCTGTTCGCGCCCGCGGGCGCGAAGCAGCATCGCGCGTTCGGAAAAGACCTTGGCCTTGGCGTACATGCGTTCGCTTTCCAGGTGGAAGGCGATGTCGTCGAGCAGGTCGGGTTCCTTGAAGAACGGCGTCGGGACCTTGTCGAGGAACTCGATGGCCAGCCGGTCGTTCCCGATCTCGCGGTAGGTGCGGTACAGGTAGTAGTGGGCCAGGTGCTGCGTGTCGCCCAGGCTCTCCTGCGCCACGGCCTGGAGGTACTGCACGGCCAGCTCCCAGCGCTTGGTCTCCATGTAGATGCGCGCGAGGCCCAGCTTGGCTTCGGGGCTGCCCGGGTCGAGCTGCTTGGCGTGGTCGAAGTACTCCTGGCTCTCGTTGTACTTCCCTTCGGTCAGTTTCAGTTCGGCCAGGCAGATCAGGGGTTCGGGCGTGGTGCGGTCGAGTTCGAAGGCGCGCAGGTACAGGCGTTCGGCCTCGGGCTGGTCCTTGAGGTGCTGCGCGTACAGCCGGCCCATCGCGATGTACGCCGAAGGTTCGTGCGGGAAGCGCTGCAGCAGATCCTGCGCGAGCTTGCGGGCCTCGTCTTCCTTCCCCGCCGCCAGCCGCAGGTAGACCATGTTGGTGAACGGCGTGCTCTGCTTCGGATCGAGCTTGGCCGAGCGTTCGAAGAGCAGGTTCGCGGCCGCCAGGTGCCCGCCGCTGGCCGCGGCCACGCCTTCCATCATCAGCACGACGGGTTCCTCGAAGGACTTCTCGCGGTCTTCCCACTGCTTGCGCCAGTACGAATAGCGCGCCGGCCACTGGCGGACTTCGTGGTCGAGCAGCCGCCGCAGGAGCATCGAGAGCGGACGGGCGAGTTCGTCGCCGAAGGCCTGCCAGAGCGAGAATACGTCTTCGATGAAGTTCTTCTTGGCCTCGCGGAGTTCGCGGGCGCGCTGGCAGCAGCTCACGACCTCGTGCAGTTCCGCCGCGGGGTAGCGCAGCACGCCCATCTCGACGCAGTTGAGGTAGTGCAGGTCTTTGAAGTACTTGGGGATGTCCTGCGTGGTCAAACGCCACTGCGGGCGCGTGATCATCGAAAAGTACATCGAGGCGCGGCGCACGGTCTCGGTCTCGTTGCTCAGCATGCCGCCTTCGCTGACGCGTTCGAGCATCTGCGCGCACTCGGAGTAGAACTCGCGCTGCAGCATGCGCACGCTTGCCAGCAGCGCGCCGCCGCCGCGCCGCAGCACGGGCTTCATCTCTTTCCACCAGGCTTCGAAGCGTTCGCGCGCGCCGACCATGTACGCGCGGCCCGTCAGGAACTCCAGGATCTCCTCGGCCTGCCCGTGAAAAGGCGAACGGCGGTCGGCCAGCGAGGCGATCATGCGGTCGATCAGCGCGACGTAGGCGCGCGTGTACTGGTCCAGGTCGGCCGAGGTGATCTCGGCGAGTTCGCGCGCCAGGACCTGCCGCCGCGGAATCACGCGCCCGTGGCTGAAGATCAGCGCCTGCAGGTGCGGGAAGCGTTCGCGGTAGGTGGACATCGAGCGGCGCATGCGCATCAGCCAGCGCGTCCAGGCGTAGGCGCGCAACCACAGGGCCGTCTCCTTGACTTCGCGCGAAGCGTCGGCCGGAATCTGGTCGAGGATGGCGATGGCGCGTTCTTCCTGCTCGCGGTGCATCGCGAGCACGCTCTGGTAGAGCGTCTGGCGCTGCTTCGATTCGCCCGGCAGCATCCCGCGCACGCGCAGGGGGAAGCGCACGAAGTAGTAGAACGAGCGGAAGCTCTTGCCCAGCGTGAAGACGACGGCGAGCTGCGCGACGCCGGCCCAGTAGAGGCTTTGCCAAAGGCCGTCGTGCGGAAGAATCCAGAGCGCGCGCTTGCAGAGGCAACCGACGGCAAACAACGAAACCACAATCAGGGATTTAAGAGCGAATCGAAGGAGGGAAGGACCCATCCGAGGCTCAGCCCTATCGTCCGGCGATCCCGGCAGAAGCTGCCGAGTTCGCATTGTGGTGATCGCGGTGGAAAAGGAGGCTCCCTAAAAGAAATCCTCCAGGAAGACAACGTATGACTTTGACTCCGGCTGGCATCAAAGTCAACGTTTGACCTCCTACCAATTATATGTTTTGAGCACACGTGCAGGCGCCGCGAAACCTGTACGAAATTTCCACGGCGTCAGGCTTTGCCCGCGACAACGGCGGAGCCATTGACCAACGTGCATGTGCGCGTTTGCAGTAGCACATGCCAGACCTTCCCCGCTACCACGTACACCAAGCCGCGGCGAAGGGTCGCCGCGTACTACCTTCCTACGTATAAGGTCTCGTCACGGCTTTTCGTTGACGCACGAACAGGGGATTGTGCCGCAGCCGCAGCAGCCTTTCTGGTACTTCGCGAGCGCCTTTTCCATGTCGATCTCGGCGAGGTTCGCGAGGGTCATCAGCCAGGCGAGCACGTCGGCGAATTCGCCGGACTGTTCCTCCTTGGTGCCTTCGCGCAGGGCCGTTGCGAGTTCGCCGACCTCTTCCATGAACCACATGTAGGTGGCGGCGGTGCCGCGGGCGCGGTCCTTCTCCAGATACGTGTCCTTGATCAACTGCTGAAACGCGCGGATTTCCATGCGAGGTCCTTTCGAAGGGTTCCAAGCCGCGGGTGCGGCGCCGTCTTTTAGCCCATTTTGCGCCGGACGCGCGCCAGATTTCTTAACTGTTTTAACTGTTGTGGTGTATATCCATGCAAGGACCGCCTTTTACGATTTCGGTAAATATACATGACCAAAGGTCTTGCCAGCATCACGACGCTTCGCGAACAGGTCGCGGAGATCCTCGCGAAGGAGATCGAGGGCGGGCGCTTCAGCTCGCAGCGGCTGCCTTCGGTGCGCATCCTTTCCGAACGCTTCGGCGTCAGCACGCTCACCATCATCGGCGCGCTGAACCAGCTCGAGGCGCGCAACCTGATCGAGCGCGTGCACGGCAAGGGCGTCTTCGTGCGCGACCGGCGCGGGAAGAGCCGCAAGCTGGGCAAGCGCACGCTGGAAGTGGGCATCTTCTGCCACAACACGCCCAAGGAACTCGCGGCGGATTCCTACTACGGCGAAATCTGGGCCGGCCTGGTCGAAGCGGCGGCGGGGCTGAACGCGCGCCTGACCGTTGCGACCGTCCCGTCCGACGACCCGGTCCCGCAGGTCAAACGCACGCTGGCCGACACGAAGCTCGACGGCGGCGTGCTGCTCGCGATGACCCAGCGCGAAGCGCTCCTGCAGATTCAGCGGCTGGACCTTCCCTTCGTGCTGGCCGACCACCATTACCAGGGCCTGCGGATGGACTGCGTGACGCTCGATTCGCGCGCGGGCTCGCTGGCGGCGGTGCGGCATCTCGTCGCGTGCGGCTACCGATCCATCGGGCTGCTCGCGACGCGCCGCGTGGAGAACAACCCCGAACGCCTGGGCGGCTTCCTGCAAGGCCTGGCCGAAGCGGGGCTCGACGCCAACCGTCCCTTTATCCGGCAGGATTTCACCGATTACCGCGGCGGGCGCCACGCCATGGCCTCGGCGCTGGCCGCCGACGGTCCGATTCCGGAGGCCTTCTTCGTCTGGAGCGGGCCGATGGTCTCGGGGGCGCTTCAGGCGCTGCGCGAGTCCACCCGGCCCGAAGCGCGGCGCATCAAGCTGCTCGCGGCGGCCTCCCCCACGCTGAAGCACTTTCACCCGGAACTGGCCGCGGTCGTCGCCGACGGGCGGGCGGTGGGCGCCCAGGCCCTCGAGACGCTCGCCCGGCGCATCGCGAAGCCCGAGACGCCGTACGCGATCCACCGCCTGCCGATGGAACTCGACCCCGGAACCGATTCGTCCGAATGAGCCCTTATGAGGAGCGAACCATGCGTGTCTGTGCCTTTGCCGCCGTCCTGCTGAGCGCCGTGCTGGCCCTGCACGCGGAAGACGAGCCGTTGCCCGTCTGGCCCGCGCCGGGCGCGCGCTTTCCCGCCGACCCCAAGCCCCTCCCGGTGCCCGACGACCGCAGCGGAGCGGCGGTGTGGGCGAACCCGCCGGCCGTGATGAGCCCCTACCGCGCCGACTGGTACGACTACGCCTCGATCGTGTGGGGCGGCGAGAACCGCCTGCAGGACCCGGCGAAGTTCCACGCCGCGCTGCGGCAGATGTTCGTCACCGGCGGGCTGGTGTATTCGCAGCACAGCCCCAAGGGGCACTTCGACACCCAAATGCCCTTCTACTGCACGAACCTCTGCAACAACCTGTACCTGCGCAACAAGACCGGCGGCACGGCCCTGAAGGGCTTCAAAGGCAACCGCGGCAAGGAACACCTGGTCCGCAAGCCGAGCCTGGAAGACCCCGCCAACGACGCCTCCGAATGCGCCTCCGCCGCGAAAGTGGCCGAACGCTGCGCCTCCGGCCTGCCGCTGGCGTACGACCTGCGCGACGAGGCCACCTACACCAACAGTTCGGCCAGCCCGTTCGACTACGACTTCTCGCCGCTCTCGCTGGCCTGCTTCCGCCAGTGGCTGCGCGCCAAGTACGGGAGCCTGGAGAAACTCAACGCGTCCTGGGGCACGACGTACAAAGCCTGGGACGAAGCGACGCCGAAGACCAGCGACGAACTCCAGGCCGAACTGCAGAAGGGCCTCGCCAACCTGAACCTCGCCCCGTGGGCCGACCACCGCGAGTACAACGACGACACGATGCAGGCGGCCGTCGCGCGCTACGCCGATGCCATCCGCAAGATCGACCCGCGCGGCCCCGTGGGCTACTCCGGCACGCAGATGCCGTCGGCCTGGGGCGGCTTCGACTACTGGAAGATGGGCCACACCATCAACTGGATCGAACACTACGAATGCAACGGCTCGCGCGAACTGATCCGCAGCTTCATGCACCCTTCGGCCCCCAAGATCGCGGCCATCCGCTACGACTCGGCCGACCAGGGCATCGCGCGCATGTGGTACCTGGTCCTGCACGGCGACAGCGGCGGGCTGATCTGGCCTTTCCAGGGCAACAACACCTCCAGCATGGTGCTCTTCGACGTACACGAAAACACGGCCACGCTCACCGAAAAAGGCCGCAACCTGCGCGCGATCTTCCGCGAAGCCCGCGAAGGCATTCCGTGCCTGCTGCGCCACGCGGAAGCGCGGACCGAACCCATCGGCGTGCTGCATTCGCAGGCGAGCATCCGCGCCGACTGGCCGCTGGAAGTCCTGCGCGACGGCGACACGTGGATCAACCGCTTCAGCTCGTACGAAGGCGGGCACAACTTCGCCGCCTTCGGCCGCGAAGGCATCTACAAGATGCTCGAAGACCTGGGCTGCCAGTACACCTGCGTCTCCAGCCGCCAGGTGGAGACCGGCGCGCTGCTGGCGAAGGGCTGCAAGCTCTTCTTCGTGCCGCGCGGCATGGCGCTCAGCGATGCCGAGATCGCGGGACTGAAGGCCTTCGTCGAAGGCGGCGGCGTACTGGTGACCGACCTGATGGCCGGACGCATGAACGAGAACGGCTCCCTGCGCGCGGCCTCGCCCATCGATGAACTGCTGGGCCTCAAGCGCGGCGCCTTCGACTTCGAACAGGAGAAAAAAGCCGAGAACGAGAAAGGCGGCGGGTACGCCGGCGGCTTCGGGCGCGCGCTCAAGGTCACGCTCGAATCCGACTTCGGCACGTTCAAGAAGGGCGGCACGCTGGACGTGCAGGGGTACCAGGAACCGGGCCTGGCCGCCGGCGACGCGAAGGCGCTCGCCACGACCCCCACCGGCCCCGCGCTGCTCGAACGCGCCCTCGGCAAGGGCTTCGCCTACACGCTGAACTTCGATATTCCCAACTACCTCGCGCTGCGCTCGTCTGAAAAGTCCGAGGGCGCCACGGCGCAACTGCGCCAGCTCTTCGCCGCGTTCCTGGAAAAGGCCGGCGTGGCCCCGGCGGTCAAGGTCTCGGCCAAGGGCGGCGGCGGGCAGCCGGTCTGCCTCGAAAACTTCCGGTTCACGCAGGGCGCGGCCGAATACGTGGCGCTCCACGCGAACGGCAACGTGCAGATCGAGACCGACGACCTGAGCGACCAGGGCCAGGGCGCAACGGTGAAGGCCGGCGCGCCGCTCACGATTGCGCTGCCGAAGAAGGGCTTCGTTTACGAGATGCGCACGGGCAAGGCCTTCGGGCAGACCGACCGCGTGGAACTCGCGATGGCCAAGGACCGCCCGCTCGTCTTCAGCATCCTGCCGTACGAGGTGACGGGCCTGAAGGCCGAACTCGGCGAAGGGAAGATCGTGGACGGCAAGCTGGCGCTGGAAGTTTCCATCGTGGCCGAAGGCGACCTGGGCGACCACGTCGTCCACGCCGAACTGCTCGACGAGAAGAAGGAAGCGATTCCCGAGAGCGTCGTGAATCTGCCGCTGGTGAAGGGCGTGTACAAGGGCGCGATCGACTGCTCGTTCGTGCCCGGCGAGGGCCCGTGGACGCTGCGCCTGCGCGATGTGGCCAGCGGGAAAAGCCTGGACCGGGCGGTCTCGAAATAGCCTCCGGCGCCCGGGCTTATCCCATAAGGATTGTTCCTGCCGAGATTAACACTAGGCGGTCGGGGCTCTGTGGGCTATGCTCACGGCTTGGAGAGGAGCCCGCATGGGACGCTACCGCCTGACCATTCCCATCTTCGCGGCCAACGACCGCGACCCCGCGAAGGTTCTGCGCTTTTCGGCGAAGGTCGCCGGCAATAGTGCGGCCGAAGCGCGCATGCGCGGCATCGACCTCTACCGCGAACTCGGTTCGGCCTCCGGCCGCCTGCCCGCGAAGAACCTGACCGAAAGCGACGTCTACGTGGACGAAGCCGACCCGCACGCGCAGGTGTTGATCGAGATCGGCGCGCTGGAAGTGACGCCCGGCGTGGTCTGCATGAGCCTCGTCGGGCCGCTCGACAGCGCCACCGCGCTGCGCCTGGACCGCGAAGTCTACAACCTGCAGCACCACGGCGCGCGCATGCTGAGCATCGACGTCGGCAAGGTCCACCCGTTCACGTCCGCGGGCCTGGGCGTGCTGCTGAGCATCAACGACCGCCTGGACGTGCGCCTGGTCAAGATGCCCGCGACCGCCCGCACCCTGCTCGCAACCCTGGGCCTCGACAGCAACCTCTCCGTCTACAACTCGTTCCCCGAAGCGCTGGTGGCAAGGAAGGACCGCGCGGAACAGGGGTGACGACGGCAGGAGAACGGCAGGGGTCAGGATTTAGGAATCAGGTTCTCAATACATTATTCGTGATGGCCAGACCCTAGGGATGAATTTCCAATCCAGGCTTGCCAATCTCTCCAAGTTTCGTGAGCTGTGCCGTCGCATAGTTTCGTACTTCAGCCATTGGATCCCTCATGGCATCGGCCCATACTATTGCAGCTAACGGTCCCATCTGTGCAAGCGCTTGAGTTGCAGCCTCACGGGCTTGTTCGTCCTTACCGCGAATAACTTTTGCCAAGGTCGGCAACGCCAATGACTTCAAGTTCGTCAATCTGCTGGCAGCCACGTTTCGTACGGAAGGCTCCGGATCCGCAAGGGCCTTAGCCAGATACCCTGAGCCTCGACTGCCAAGTTCGCCTAAGCCGTACACTGCCCATGTTCGAACTTGGGGATTCTTGTCCTGTAGCATGTTTTCGAACTCGTTCATATAGACGCCGATTGCGACATGCCTGAATACCAATGCACGCGTTGCCCCAATTCGGACTACAGCCGATGGATCCCTTAACGATGCCAGAAGGACCTTTTGCGATTCCGGATCATCGGGATCGACCGAGACCAGCAAGTTGATGGCTGCAATTCGTGCCACCTCAGGGCCAGAGGAAGCTCGCTTCAACGCCTGAGGCACGGCGGGCTTCGCCGAAGGTCCCATGCCACCAAGGATTTCCCATGCGCATATCGCAAGCCTGGGATCCGTGTCGTCCTCGGCCATTTTCACGAGCCTGGGAACCGCAGGCCCTCCCATGGCGCGGAATGCCGTTTTGGCCGCTTCGCTACTCGCGTGATCCTGTGCTCGGAGAAGGCCAACCAGGGATTCCGCAGCAGGCTCGCCTACAAAGGCGAGCGCCATCGCGGCGCCTTGCACCCCAATTGGATTCTTATTGTTGGCTCCTGAAATCACGGCTACCAAGGCGGGCACGACTTTGGCGCCTAGCGTGCCAAGGGCCTGCGCAGCGCGGTCGCGGGCCGCCAAACAGGACAATGCTTCCACGAGCGCGCCCTGGCTCTCCGGAAGCAAGCGGCTTAGCAAATCGACCATGGCGGAGGCTTCAACCGAATCCAACTCCTTGGCCTTGAATCGGTCGGATATCCAGGTCGTCAAAGCCTTCGCATGCGCGGGATATTCTGCCAACGCGGCATAAGCAGCAACGCGCTCGTCCCGGGTCGAGCCACTCCTGACCGCATCTACCAGCAGCGGCGCCCCCTCCTCGGGCAAAGCTCCCTGCCGTGCCAATGCCAACGCAGCTTGACGGCGGACCTTCGCATCAGGATTCTTCAGTCCCAGGAGCAGGTCTTTGCTCTGCAGTCCCGCGGCCGACTTCAGCCGGCGCAAGTTGGCGGTAGCCAAGCTCCGAATCTCCGCATCCGCATCGTTCATGAGGATGCCGAGCACACGAGCCTTGCTCGCGTTGCCCGCGGGATTCTCGGTGAGACACTTGGCGACCCACCTACGCACTTCCACGTCCTTATCTCCCGCCAATTCTGCCGCCATGTCGAGAGGCTTGGGATCCATGTGATAGGCGCGCATGGCCCGTGTCACGAGGTCTCGTTTGGTTTCGTTAGAGCTGGCAACCAGGGCTCGTACCGACGCGGCTGCGGGCCGGCCGATGCGCATGAGAGCGTAGACCGCCGTCTCGAAGTGCTGATTCGTTTTGGGCCGATTGGGGTTATCCAGGATCGCCAATTCTTCGGAGATGGCGGGAATAGCCTCGGCGGCATCTTCCCCCATTTCTCCAAGCATCTGCAAGGCTTTGTCCTTCTCCATGACCACTTTTGCCCACGTTTCTTTGGGCAGGCCGAGTTCAGGCTTGCGCAATATCTCTGCGTACGCCTCGGCGGAAGCCCCTGGGTTGCCCGTAATCTTGGCCGCCGCTTCCCAGTAATAGGGCCATAGCGCAGGATCCTTTTCACACGCCTTCTTCATTTCAGGCAACGTGGCCGAGGCCGCTTGTCCAGCGTCGCCCAGCGAACCGATCGCCAGCATCCGCACGCCAGGATCTTCATGTTCCAAGGCGCGAACCAGTTCAGGGAGGCCGGCACCGCCGATCTGTCCCAATGCTCGGAGGCAAAGCGAACGTACTCGGGAATCTCGGTCATCGAGTCCGGCCATCAGATCCTTAATGGCCCCTTGGGCCGCAGGTCCGATGTTTGCCAGATGCATCGCCGCCATCCTGCGTATTTCCGGATCATCGTCCTTTAGCGCCGATACGAGCGCGGGAACAGCGGATGGCCCAAGTTTCTTGTTGTACAGACTTGCAAGGGTGGTCTTGCGGAGGGTTCGATCGCTTCCCTGGATGGCTTTTAGTTGTTCCGGAAGGACTGCCACCGAACCCTCCGTCATTCGATTCAACGCGAACGTGGCTTTGCTGCGAAGGTCCTTATCGGGATGATCGCATAAGGCGACAATTACGCCTGCCTGCATCGGTTTCGCTTCGACGGCCGCCGCAAGCAAACATGCGAGACGCTTCAAATCGTTTGCCTTCTTCAAGTCTTCGACGGCAGGCATCGGGTCGGGAACGGACCGAAGGTACAACCTGGCGATGCGCACTCCATCTTCGTCCGCGTTCCTGAGCGCCTCAAGCAATCGCGGAGCACATGCCTGAGAAAGATTTGAGATTGGCTCCAGGCCTTGGAGGACTTCCTTCCTTACCTGCTTTTGGGGATAGGCCAAGCCATTGACCAGAAACTCGGCTATTTCCGCCTCCGTGTCGTCCGGTGCGGGCGCCTCTTCGCCAAGAACAAAGGACGCAGCGAACACACCGGTTACTGCCATGAGCATAGGCATTCGCATCGGATGCATCCTCGTCGATCAAAAGTCTTCGTCCCGCACTGCCGTGGACCCTGGGTTGGCCTGCCGAATTCGCGATAACGCGCGCCGTGCTTCCTGCTTCAGGAGTTCATCGTCGCTATCAAGCGCGGCCGTCAGGGAGGGAATGGCCTCTCGTGCATCTTTTCCAATGCCGCCCAATGCCGTGGCTGCACGGGCGCGGCATGGCGATTTGGGATTGCAGACTTCCGCCATGAGGGCGGACACAGCACCTTTAGCAGGCGCACCTATGCGTCCCAGCGCTTTGATACATGCGGCGCGGGGTTCATCCTGCGCCACCTTCAGCTTCTCCAGGAGAAGCGGAACGGCTTCCGCGGCTTCTGGGCCGAATTTCGAGAGCGCATCAAAGAGCCACACGTCCTGATACGGCTTCCCATTTTTCAAGGTATCCAGCACGGCCTTTAAGCCTGGTTTTCCCAAAAGTACCAGGGCATCCGCCGCGGCATCGAACTCCTGATATCTGGCCTTTCCCAAATCGCCGATCAATTGAGGTGCAACTTGTGCCGCGTCAACCTGAGCGGGATCGATGCACAGCAACAGATATGCCTTCAGTGGGCTGGACAAGTTCTTTAGTTGAGGCAAGGCTGCATGGGCTTCCTTCCCGAAAGAGCCGAGCACCTTGACGATTGCGCAGGCCAAGCCCGTGTCCCGCTCAACCGCAGGCTCCAGCCAACGAACCAGGTGTGGAATCGCGCCGGGGCCTGCGAACCGCAGTGCCGGCATGAGGCTGCTTGCTGTGCTGGAATCTCCGTCTTCCAGGCTTGCATCTATGCGCTTCAACACATGCTCAGGGCCTTCCCCACCGATGCGACAGAGCGCTTCGGCGGCCTGTGGGGCGGAGTGGAATTCCCTGTTCCAGAGGAAGCTCTTGATTTCTGCCGCGGCCACACGCGCCTCGGGACCAATGGCGCCCAATGCCAAGATCGCCTCCTGGTTCACGTGGAAATTTTCCCTGTCACGCAAAAGGCGCTTGAGTGATGGAACCGCCTCATGCGCCTCTGGACCAAAGGCTCCCAGGCACTGCGCTGCGCGTGCTCGGACCACCCACTGTTTGTCCTTGGTGGCGGCTACCACCGCGGTCAACGCAGACGTCCCTCCAGGCGCGAGCGATCGAATGGCCAACAACGCTGATATTTTTGCGCCCGTATCGGGCCATTTCAGTTGCTCGGTCCATTGAGCAACTGTCTTGCCCTCAAACTCGGGCTCACGAATTTGCGGTGCCATCCATTCAGGCGGATGTTGCGGAACCGGTGCTTGCGATGCCTCAGGGAGAACCGGCTCTTTCGCTGCCGGTGGCGGCGGTACAGGCACCTCTGTTCTCACGGGCTGCAGGCGGCTGGACCAAACGATGCAACCAACTGTCAGCCCAATAACCAGGAAGGAACACAGAAGAGCCGTCCGGCCGCCTATTTGGAAAGTACTTTGTTTCATATCAAGCTGCCCATTGCTTACTCCCCTTCGGCCTTCTTCTCGTCCTCGCGAAGCTGATTCACCAGGTCGGGGCGCTTCAGCTTTTCGAATACTTTTGCAGCGGCGTTATAAAAGCCTTTCCTCTCGGCAGACGTTTTGAACATCTTGCTGAATGGGCGAATCATGGAGAATGTGAAGTCGGGGACCTCATTGAACTGCGAGACCAGGTAATCCCACTGCTGCGACGCCAGCGACTGCGGAAGATCGCCTTTGGCCAGCGCCTCCTGCACCGCCAGCCATGCCAAACGGTGGTACGCGTTCTTGCGCACCGCGCCAACGACCAGATTCGTGCGGGTCTTGTCGCTCAGTTTGTCGCCGAATTCGCGGTATACGCGATAATACGTTTCAGCCTGGTCGTATCCTGCTTCGTTGTTCATCCCCATCGCTTCAAGGTCCACCAGATAATCCAGAATGTAGCGTCCGCTCTTGGGGTCAATAATCGCCGCGGTGTAGTAATTGTGCTGCACGTACCGGCCATGCGACGTGAGTTTGAAGGCCCGGCCGTCGTGCGTGATCCAGCCTACCCACGCGTGACCTCCGCCATTTGTTCCCTCGCCCGTCGCCATGTACGCGGGCATGCCATAGGAACGGCAGACCGCTCGCGCGTAATACGCTTGATCGCGGCAGACGCCGCCATACTCCAACAGATTGGGCAGCGAATACGGCTTGCCCGCGATCTTGCCCGGCCCGCTCAACTTGCCGCGATCGTACACAATCGTCGAATACACCGTTCCCAGGTCGGGTTTGAATTTATGCTTGTCCAAGACCCAGTCGCGGTCGGAAGGCTGGTTGTATTCGTCGACCAGGTACACCAGCAGCCGCCACGGCATGATCTTGAACCAAGGGCACATTCGGTTTGCGTTCTTCGTGTACCACGCGAACGAGTCCTCGTATGAACCGACCTCTTGCGTGTAGACGCCCCTCTTGTCCAATATGCTGTTGCAGAGTTCCGGCACGCAGCACCGGTTTTCAACGTTGACCAGGATTGGATCGTCCCAAACGGCCGCGAACGCAATGACAAGATCCTCGAAGTTCTCCGATTCGCGCGGATACTTCTCGAAAAGCTTCAGCGCTATGCGAGCGGCTTCCGGCATGCGATCGACGGCGCCGTCCAGCGCCAGCAGGAACCGGTCGCGAAACCGCGGACGCTTCTTGAAGATGCTCTCCAGTTGCTCAATCTCCGCTGGCGACAAGGGCTTCATGGGTGGCAGCCCTCGCAGGCCAGCCTTGTGCGCGAAATCCGCAAAGACCTGGTACTTTGCCGGCGGCGCACTGGGTTCGGGCTTGGGACTGGCCGCATCCCCTTTCAGGCGCAGCCACTGCAAATCTATATACGCGGGTAGTAGCGCATCCAGACGGCCGGCATTGGCCAGCGCGATCAGCTTTTCCTCCGGTCCTTCCGCCGGTTTGGACGGCTCACCGGCAGCGACTCCAGCTACGGACCAGATCAGCGTGCATACGGCGAGCAATTCGACACCTGAGCTGAGGTTCTTGATTTTCGTCACTACACAATTGCGCATAGACAAAACTCCTCGATCAGGTTTGCCAAGTCGGAAGTACCATACTTTTGGGGGTCCAAGGAAAAACCTTCTTGCTGAGTGAGTTTCATTATACTTGAAGGAGCTTCGTGGAACAGAGGGATTGCACACATCGTTTCATATACAGAGGTATAAGGCCGTGCGAAACCTTCGGTTGCGGGCAGAAGCGGGGGTAAAATGCATCTTTCTGCATGGGAATCTGCTGTTGGCCCTGCGGAACCTAGGTGGTCAGGCAGTTCGTACGTTACCCTCCAAACGCTCTCATAAGCGAAAAAGGTGCTCCTTCTCCTTACCAATTTCACCATGTTTCTTTACCGGTGCATTATCTGCCATGTCCGGATGGCGCACATCAGACCTGGCATTCCCAAAGGTAGCCGCTGCGCGTCGGATTGTCGGTCTCCGCGATGAATAGAGTCTTATCCACCACAACGATCTCGTGTGCGTAATGCAGGTGCGTGCCGTCGGGATGTTCGACCGCGCCGAGGTATTCGAAGCGCTGCTCCTTGCGGCTATAGCGGCTGAGCATGGACGTGCGCGTCTTGCCCCCGCAAAGGTAAATCCAGCCGTCGTCGCCGATCGCCACACCCGGCAGACGCCGGTCCGAGAACGGCTTGCCGAGGTACATCAGTTCGCTGGTGCGTGGGTCGAGTCTGTAAAAATCGCCAAGCGGAGTTGCTACGTAAAGGAATCCGTCGCCGCCGTTGATGAAGCCGTCCACCGGCCCGGCGCCGGGATACATGATGTTGGCCGCCGAGTTTGCGTGCGGGAGCACGCACTTGGGGAATTCAAACCGGTCTGAGGCAGGGTTGTAGCGGAAGAAGCCTTGCATGCCGGGCGAATGCGTGCCCCAGACACCGCCTTCGCTGTCAATGCAGCCGTTGTGCGGCGCGGACTGCATGGCTTCCAGATGCCGCAACTTCTGGTTCTTCATATCGTAGACGCCGAAGTTTCCCCGATCGGTATAGAGATAGGCCAAGCCACGGTGGAAATCGAAGCACGTTCCTTGAATGTAATCGCCGAGAATCGGGCGACCGAGCGACGTGAAGGCGCGTTTCTCGATGTCGTAACGCACCACCGCGCCGCCCGGCTTCCCGATGGTATCCGAAAGCGGGCTAAGCGATGCGATGCCAAAGTAGAGCGCTTCTCCGTCGGGATCGAGCGTCAATCCCTTGTGAATCTTCGAGTCCCGGCCGGGGCAGAAAATGTCGGTCTTGCCGAATCCGCAGGACGTGAACGCGCCGGTCTGGGGATTGAATTCGAGCAGGATGTCGCCGTTGCGGTGGGTTGTGCCCAGGAAGAGGACCTTGCGCTTCTTGTCGTAGGCCATCGAGACAAAAGAATAGAGGCTTTCGCGCGCCTGCGCGGCCTCCTGCGCGGACACTTGCGACATCTTTTCCTCATCCGTCTCGGCGGACGAAGCCATCTTGTAGTTTTTGTAGGCGTGGTATGCGACGTTCACGTGCAGCCTCCAGGTCATGACGGACGGCATCGAATTGACGCGGCCTTGCGGCCTATTTCCCGTCGCCCCCCTTGGCGGGCGCCGGGGTCGGGGCCGGTTCGAACGTGAGCGCACCCGGGTCCAGCCTTGCGGCATACATCCCGAACCGGCCACCGTTGACGAATAGCAGCTTGGTTTCGGGATCGCGCATGAAGCCTTGACCGGTGCTGAACACGGGCTGTTCGGGTTTGCCGTCTCGTACGACCGGCAAAGCGGCGCGTTCCCAGGTCAGCTTTTCCGGATTCCAGAATGGATGAAAGTCGCGGGTGGACTTTTCGCGGTTTTCGAACATCACGCGGTCAAGTTCGGGGATGTAGATCATGTCACGCAGGTACCCTTTCACCTGCTCGTCGGAGATCTTGCCGGCCACCTTCTTGGTGTCGCCGTTCTTGAGGTCGTAGCGCCAGACGCCGTTCCGTTCGAAGATCCACAGGCAGCCGCGCTTCTCGTCCGGGCAAAAGCCGCTGTAATCGCCGTAGCCGAACCCGACGGTCGGCGGTTTGTCTCCGGTCGGAGCGGGCAGGTCGACCCACTTCCGCTGCTTGGCGTCAAAGCGCATGAACTTCGTTCCGGCCGGTCCTTTGCCGCAGGTGATGGCCCCTTCGGCCGACTCGCGAATGGCGCAGATGCTCGTGGCCCCGTCTTCCAGCCACGACCAGCGGCGCGACACGGGGTCGTAGATGAACGTCTTCCCGTGCGCATTCACCAGCAGCAGTCCCGAGGGCTGATCGAACGCGTAGCACTGGTAGGCGTGGACGGGGATCTGCGGCGCGTCGCGAAAGGTGACGTCGGCGTGTATGGCAAACTGGCCGCCGGGCTCCATGTAGTTCTCGGCCGTGCTTGAGGCCGTCCAGCACCCGGAGCGGACGCTGTAGTGGCTGACCTCGCACCCGAAATAGTTCACGTGCCCGCCGCCCCACCAGAGGAACTGCTTGCGGATCGGATCGTAGCGCGTCGTGCCAAAGTCCCGGGTCGGAGCCATACAGGGCGTGGTTGGCAGGCTTATCCACGTGTTGGCGGGCAGCGCCTTGAAGAACGCTTCGGGGTTCCCCGGTTCGATTTTCGCTTTGCGCTCGAATTCATCGGGCCCAATGCCAAAGCTTACCGCAGCCGCGGAACCGCCCTGCCCCGCAGCGCTGGTCGTCGGCTTCCCGGAGTCGATCTTGAGCCCCCACACCTGGCGTACGCCGTCGTAGTTGCCCGACTTCTCGAGTAAAACAACGAAGTCCCCCGGCACGACCGCTCCGGTCACGTTCAAATCTTTGAAGCGATCCGGTACCGTCTTGCTGCCCCAGACCGTGCCGGAACTCGCGAGGCACTGCCAGCGGTTTTCGCCCACGTCGTAGGTCCATTGCTCGAACGGCAGTTTCTTGTTGTTCTCGTCGTACCCCCCAACGAGCACCATTTTCCTGGCATCCGGTAGCCAACCCAGAAGGTGGCAACTGCGCGGGGCCGGCGAAGGCTCCGGATAGCGCTGCTCCCAGGTTCGCGTCGCCGGCGCATACAGCCAGGTGTCCGCGTAGGTGCGGTCCTGACCGTCGCCGCCAAAGAGCACGATCTGTTTGTGCAGCGGGTCCCAGGCCATCTGCGCATGCGCCCGGCCGCAAGGCTCGGGGGATAGGTCACGCGTCACGGCCTCAAGCAGGCGGTGCGCGGCTTGCAGTTCCGCGAGAAGCTCGGCGTCCATCGCACCGTCGAGCTTGCCGGACACGCCACCCAGCGAAGCCTGCGCCGCCGCCAGCCGCGCGGAGGCATGTTCGAGCGCGGCCTTCATGCGCTCGGGCAACTTGCCTTCGGCCACGGCCTTGGCCAGCGCGGCCAGGCTCGCCTTGAGCCTTTCGCCTTCGCCGGACAAGCGAACCTTCGCCTCCTCGGCGCTCTCGGTGATGAAGAAGCGGCTGCGGCACCTGCTCAACAGCGTCCAGCACGCGGAGCGGACCGCCTCGGCCTGCGCGCCGAGCGCATCGATCTCCGGCGTGGAGACCTTGGCCTTCCGCCACTTCTTCGCGTTCACGTCGAACAGCCAGGTGCCGGGGGTGCCGAAGGGTTCGAAGCTGGTGCCGCCGATCGAGACGACCTCTTTGTTCACCGGGTCGAAGCAGAACGATCCCCAGACCATCTCGACGCCCTTGTTGAAACCGCGGGCCTCGGTCAATTCCACGGTGCTGGCGGAGATATCCACGATAAGCGTCTCGTTCATCACCTGGCCGTACAGGAGGCCGGCGTCCGGATCGAAGGCGTACTGATGGTGGAGCATCCCGCTGAAGTTACCGATGGTGGGCCAGCGGGAGACGCCCTGGCCGTCCACGACCTTCATGCGTCCGCCCCGAGGGATCGGAAGACCCGGAGCGTCGGTGACGCCGGAAGCCTCCTTAAAGGGCGCGCCCTTGGGGTAGGCGTTGGTCCACTGGCCCGTGGCGGGATCGAAGTGCTCGATCTCGTAGTGCCGCTGCTTGCCGTCGCCTTCGCAGCCGCCGAGGTGAACCAAGCGCTTCAAGCCTGGGGCCCAAAGGACGGCGGGCGACATGCGCCCGCCGTGCTTTTCCGTGGTGAGCAGCTTGACCGTGTTGGGCGCCGTGTCCTTGAGCTGCTCCGCCAGCCACGCGGGTTCTTCGCATGCGGCCGATACGGTCAGGGCGAGCGCCGCCGCCACGATCACCACGGAAATCTCGACCGGATTTGTGCGCATGGGGAGGCCCCTTCGAATTCGGCGGGTCATCCTGCCGATTTGCCTTTCGGCGTCATCCGTTCCGCAGGTGACACGGAAGGGTCAGCATGAGCGGCAGCGATTTGGGGTCTTTCTGACGGATGGCCAAGCGCTCGATGGCCACGCGGGCGAGATCGTCGATGCTCCAGGTGATGACCGGGAACGGGCCGGTGGCCGCGAAGAGCAACGAGAATTGCGATGCGTATTGATGGTTGTCTGCCCAGCCGACCACATCCAGGTCACGGTTGATCTTCAGCCCCAGTTCCATGGCGGCGCGGGCAAGCGCCTGCGCGTGGCCGGACCACATGGCGAGCACCGCGGTTGGACGCTGGGACGACGAAAGGAGCGCCTTGGCTTCGATTAGGGCATCGCGCCGGAGGTCGGGCACCAGGCCTGGTTCAAAGGCCAGGCCCCGGGCGGTCAACGCCGCGGTTGCGCCGGCGAACCGCTCCAGGCTGTGCGCGCTTGCGCGCACGGGACCGAACCAGGCCATGCGCGTGTGACCTTTGTCGAGCAGGTGCTCGGCGGCCATCAGCGCGCCCCCGTAGTTATCCTGCTTGATGGAATCGAGGGGACCGTGGCGTCCCGCGCAATCGACCAGGATGCAGGGCAGTTCGGCATCGGCGAGCGCCTGATGCAGCGCGAAATCGTCCAGCGTGACGATGGTGCCCCACACGCCGGCCGACTTGAGGTCCGCCACGACGGCCTTCGGATCCTGCCGCGTTCCCAGCGAAAGCAACTGGGCCCCGCGCTGTAGCGCGAGTACCTGAAGCGCATGCGCCAGTTCGTCGCTGATGCCTTGATGCTCTTCGGGGCGCAACATGGCGATGCGGCTGCCCGAGCCCAAGCCTTGAAACCGCACCAGTCGCCGGTAGCCGCGACCCTGTTCCGCGCGAATCCAGCCGTCCGATTCCAACGCCTGCAGCGCACGTCGCACGGTGGTTCGCGAGACCGAAAGCCGCTGCGTCAGCTCGCGTTCACTCGGCAGGAACGTGACCCCGGTGATCGGCGCCGCGAGATATTCCTTTATGAGGCGCTCGGCGACTTCCCCGGTCAGTGCGGCACCCATCAGAGGCGTAGTGGACATGTGCGGCCCTCGAGAAACCCATAGTTGTATCTGATTGATTTTATACTGGTATCGAGACTCGTCAAAAGAAAAATCAAATTAGACCCATACCAATATCATAAACGTATACATTAAAATATATTACGTGCATATAACCAAGTGGCTCCCAAAGTAATCTTCGATTTGATATGGATTGTCCGGATATTTTGGTGTAACAGGTATTAGATTGATTTGCATTGTAAATGAATAGGATGCCAGTTGGCGCGAAGGGAGTACGAACTCATGGTGTTCACCACGCACCTCTTCGTCTTCTACTACCTCCCGCTCATGCTGGCGCTTTACTACGCGGTGGACCACCCACGCTACCGTACCGGGTTGCTCGCGATCGGGAGCTACGTCTTTTACGGCTGGGCCAATCCACCGTGGGCGCTGCTGATGTTCTGGAGCACGATCGTCGACTACATCTGCGGCTACGTGCTCTTCAAGCTCTCGGGGCTGAAGGCCGACGGTCCCGATCTGCCCATCATTCCCAAGGAAGCCCCGCGGACGCGCGGGATGAAGCTTACGCTCGCGGCGTCGATGCTCTCGAACCTCGCGCTGCTGGGCTTTTTCAAATACTACGGCTTTACGGTCGAGAACATCAACGCGGCAGCGGCGGCTTTGGGGCTGGGCGAACCCTGGATCCCGACCCTGAACGTCGTGCTGCCGGTCGGCATCTCCTTTTACACATTCCAATCCATGAGCTACGCCATCGATGTCTACCGCGGCGAAGCGCGGCCGATGCGCAACGTCTTCGACTTCTGCTGCTTCGAAGCGCTCTTCCCGCAGCTCGTCGCCGGCCCGATCGTCCGTTACGCGGACATCGCCGAACAGATGCGCCATCGCGTGCATTCGTACGACAAGTTCTCGCGTGGCATCGCCTTCTTCGCCTGCGGCATGGCGAAAAAAATCCTGCTCGCCAACCCCATGGGCCAGATCGCGGACTCCGCCTTCTCGGCCGGATCGCTGCACTGGTACGACGCATGGTACGGCGTGATCGGGTATGCCTTTCAGATCTACTTCGATTTCTCGGGCTACTCCGACATGGCCGTCGGGCTGGGGCTGATGCTCGGCTTCCTGTTCGTCAAGAATTTCGACGACCCGTACCATGCCGACAGCGTCACGGACATCTGGCGCCGCTGGCACATCAGCCTTTCCACCTGGTTGCGCGATTACCTGTACATCCCCTTGGGCGGCAACCGCAGCGGGTCCTTTAGAACGTACGCAAACCTGATGGTCGTGATGCTGCTCGGAGGCTTCTGGCACGGCGCATCCTGGAATTTCATCATCTGGGGCGCGATTCACGGCGGGATGCTCGCGTTCGAACGCTTCCAGGGCAAAGACAGCCCGTACCGGCGCCTGCCGCGCGTGCTGCGCATCGCGATCACCTTCGGCATCATGTGCGTAAGCTGGGTCTTTTTTCGCGCGGAGACGCTTACGCAGTCGGTCCGCTACCTGAAGTCCATGTTCGGACTGGCCTCCGTTGAACCCGGCAGCGACGCGCTCGCTTCGCTGATGTACGCGCCGTACCACGTGGCGATGTTCGGCTGCGCGGCCATCGTGGTGTGGGGACTGCCCCAGTCGTGGGAATTCACGCGGCGGCTTAGCCCCGTGCGCGCGGCCACGTGCCTGCTGCTGCTTTCCTTTTCCGTGCTCGCGATGTGGACGCAGTCGGTCAATCCATTCCTGTACTTCCAATTCTGAACGCTTGGAGCGCGCGACGCCATGCCTGCCACTACCCCAGAGCCTGCGCTGGTCACCGCCGTACGGAAGGACCCCGGCGTTCCCGCGGCCGATGCGGATCATGCCGCGATGAGCGCCGAAGAAGCGCTGAAAAAAGGCATCATCGAAACCGAGATCTCGCCGCGCACCGCCCGCTGGATGACGTGGGTCTTCGTCGGATGCATCTTCGGGCTGCCCCTCATTCAGGCCGCCAGCGAACTCCTGCGCGGGGAGACGCCGCAGGTGTTGCAGGTCTTCATGCGCGCGCCGACACAGGCCAACCTGCATGCCTACGAGGAGAATCTGGCGCGGTGCTCGCTGGCGAGAACGTTCGTGCAGCCCCTGCTTCAGGAGCAGCTTTCGATGCGGGGCGGGTTCGGAAACCACAAAGTCATTCTTGGCGAGGACGGCTGGCTCTTCTATCAGCCGGGCATCGAGTACCTGATGGGCGCGCCGATCCTCAGCGACATCCGCATCGGGGACCGCGCCAAGAAGGTGGTGGATGAACATTCAATCCTGGCGTCGCCCGATCCGCGCCCGGCCATGCTCGACTTTCACCGTTTCTGCGCCGAACAGGGCATCCGCCTGGTGATCATGCCGGTTCCCGACAAGGCCATGCTCGAAGCGAGCCGGCTGACGTCGCGCTACGCGCCGTCGCGCACGCAGGGGCCGCTCAACAACCCCGATTACGAAAAGCTGGTGCGCGAACTTCGCGCCGCGGGCGTCGATGTCTTCGAACCCCAAGCCCGGCAGGCAGGCGAGATGGACCACTTTCTGCGGCAGGACACGCACTGGACGCCGCAGTGGATGGATGCCACGGCGATGGACCTGGCCGAGCACCTGCGCGCGTCGGTGCAATGGTCGCCTCCAGCGAAGAAGGCTGCGCTCGCGGCGGTGTCTGTTCAGGTCGGCCGTGTCGGCGATCTCGTGGACATGCTGCAACTCCCCAAGGACCAGACCGTCTTTCCGCCGCAGCGCGTGCAGATCGGACGGATTGTCGATGCCGCCAGCGGGCGACCCGTGCAGGCGGACCCCAAGTCCGAGGTCCTGCTCCTGGGCGACAGCTTCAGCAACATCTACTCGGTCGAAGCCATGGGCTGGGGCGACGCGGCGGGATTCGTGGAACACCTGAGCTTCCATCTGGGGTTCCCCGTCGATCGCATCACTCAAAACGACGCGGGCGCGCATGCGACGCGCGGGATGCTCGCGCGGGAACTGGCGCGCGATCCGAACCGGTTGGCGGGCAAAAAGGCGATCGTCTGGGAGTTTGCCATGCGCGAACTCACCAGCGGCGAATGGCGCCCCGTGCCGATGCAGGTGCGCGCCGCTGCCGAACGGAAGCCGGACGCGCCGGCCGCGGACGGTTTCCTGGTCGTCCCACCGGGCAAGACCGTGCAGGTAACCGCCACGGTGCGCGCGGCCTCTCACGTGCCGACCCCCGGATCCGTACCCTACAAGGATCACATCATGGCCCTCCATTTGGATGGGCTGTCCGCGGATGAGGAATCGCTCGGGAGCCGGCAGGCGCTCGTCTACGCGTGGAGCATGCGGGACAACGTCCTGACGCGAGCCGCAGGATTGCATGCCGGCGACCGCGTCACGCTTCGCTTGAAGGCGTGGCCGGAGCTGGCGCCGAAACTGGGCAGCATCAACCGCAGCGAACTCGATGACCTCGACTTGCAACTGGAAACACCCAACTGGGGGGAGGAACTCCCATGAACGCTGCACTTCGACGCCGCATCGCGTTCGCGCGCGCCGTGCCGATGGTCGCTCTCGTGCTTGGATCCGTGTTCGCGTCCGCCGGCCTCCACGCGGAAGACGCCGCGGATGCATTCGCCGAAGCATGCCGGAAAGCGCATGCGCAGGCCCAAAGCATGTCGGTGCACGGCCGCGAAGGGTGGTACTTCTTCAAGGGCGAACTGAGGCATCTGTCGGTGGGGGCCTTCTGGGGCGAAGCGGCCTCGAAGACCGCGCAAGCCACGCAAGCGGACGCGAAGGATCCGCTTGCGGCCATCGTGCACTACAAGAAGCAACTGGAAAGCAACGGCATCGAACTCCTGCTGGCGCCGGTGCCGCCCAAGGCCGTCATCTTCCCCGACGAACTCTCCGCGGAATTCAGCGCGAAAGACGGCGCGGCGCCCGTGCGATTGGACGCGCGGCTGCAGGAATTCTACAAGGCGCTGAAAGCGGAAGGCGTCCAGGTCCTTGATCTCACGCCCGAATTCCTTGCGCGGCGATTCGATGGAAAGGCGCCGCTTTACTGCAAGACCGACACCCACTGGTCCAGCCGTGCCTGCGTGCTGGCCGCGCACGCCATTGCCAGGGAGCTGTCCGCGCGTTCCTGGTTCAAGGCCGCGGCGCGTACCGAATCGGCCGTGGAAGACAAGACGCAGGCGATTCGGGGCGACCTGCTGCTCGATGGCGATGCCCAGGCGAAGGACGTCGCGGAGGAGATCGCGCTCCGCTTCGTGGGCGTGAAATCGGACACGGGATTGGTTCCGATCAAGACGGATGCCGCAAGTCCGGTGCTCGTGCTCTCGGATAGCCATGGGCTTGTCTTCCACATCGGAGAAGAACTTTTTGCGCGCGGCGCCGGCCTGCCGGACCAGCTCGCGCACGAACTGGGTTTCCCCGTGGACCTGATCGCTTCGCGCGGCGACGGCGTGTCCAAAGTGCGCATCGACCTGTACCAGCGCGCCAAGGCCGACCCTGCCTGGCTGGCGGGCAAAAAGGCTGTGATCTGGTGCTTCAGCGCCCGGGAGTTCACCGAAAGCACGAACGGCTGGCGCAAGATTCCGGTCAAGAAATAGAGGACACCCATGACGAACAAACAGCACACGGCGGCGCGTGCGTTACTCCTTGCCGTCCTCGCGTTTCATCCGGCGTTCGCGGGAGAAAACATGCCGGCGCCCGAGGCCCACGCCCCTAAGCAGGAAGAGAAAGGCTACCGCGGCCCGCTGATGGTCATGACGGGCGACGAAGCGGCTCCGGTGAAGGTGTGGAATGCGCAAGGCGAACCTGTCTTCGCGCCCTACTACGCGTTCGCCAAGAAAGGCCTGGGGCTGATCGACCGCAATTTCGGCTGTCGCATGGAAGGCGGCTGTTACTTCAGCGCGGGCGCGGAGGAAGTGCTGGGGGCCGGACTGGACGCATCGCATGGCGAGTTTTCTCTCTCGGTCTGCCTTGAACCTCGCGATCCCGCCGCGGCGGGCGAAGGCTGCATCATCGGGTATGGACCCGAAGGAAAGCCCGCGCGCTTTGCGTTGACGCAACGGGCGGAAGGCTACGGATTGACGCTGGGCGAAGGCGCCGGCAAGGCTGTTCGGTTCAAGGAAAAGCCGGCCGCCAAGCCGGTTCACCTTGTCGTGACGTCAGGCAAGCATGAGATCACGCTCTACGTCAACGGCGTGAAGTCCGAATCCCTGAAGAATCTCGTTACGGATTTGCCGCCTTGGGGTCCGGGCCTGCTCTGGATCGGCAACGACGGCGTCGGCGCACATCCGTGGCTCGGCCAATTGGAGCGCGTGATGCTGTACAACAAGACGTTGACGTCCGAAGAGGCCAAGGCGCTCGCGGATGCGTTCTTTGCGGCGGCCAAGGAGCGCCCACCGGTCGAACGCGTCGAATTCAAAGGCACGCTGCTGGCGCAATCGGATTACCCCAAGCCCTGGGACGAAGGTTTTACCTACCGGGATGTGCTTTCGGTGCGCGAATACAAAGTCGATGAGGTCGTGCACGGAACGTACAAAGGCAAAAAGATCCGCGTCGCCGAATGGGCGTACGTGGACCGCATTTTCCTCGCCAACAGCCAGAAGAAAATCGGGCAGGCATGCCGGCTCGTGGTGGAACCGCTCGACGCCAACCCGCAGCTCAGCACCATCCAGCGCGGCGATACGCTCGAAATGGACCTCGATGCCGAAGTCTTCTACGACCTGACGCCCATGCAGGCCCTGCCGGAAGACCAGCAACCCAAACCACCGGGCTCGAAAACGCCCTGACGCTTTGTTTCTTGCACAAAACTACGTTCGAGAAAGGACAACGATCATGCATGTTTCGAATCCCCGCCGGATGATCCTCGCCGCCTTGGTGGCGCTGGCCGTGTTGCCGGTTTGCGCCTGGGGCGAAGTGAGCGGCAAGGCGCTGCTCACGGATGCGGCCACCCGCGTGAAACCCGGCAACCTGATCCTTTGCACCTTACTGGGCGGCGAGAAGAAGTTCGAGACGATCGTCACGGGCAATGTGATCGACGCGCGCTTTTCTCCGGACGGAACCCAAGTCGTCTTTGGCCTCGACCACAAGATCAAGACCATGAACCTCGCCACGCGCGCGGTTCAGGAAGTGGGCGCCTACACCTCGGACTTCACCTATTTCACCTGGTGCCAGGACGACAAGATCTATTACTCCGACGGCAAGGACCTCACGGAGATATTCGGCCTGGACCTTAAAACGAAAGCGCAGCAAAGCGTCTTCAAGGGCAACGGCGGACGGTCGACCGTTTCCCTGGATGGCAAATGCGTGGCATGGGTGATGCCGCCGGTGTGTGCCGTGCTGTCCGGCGGGAAGGGGCAGGTGTTTCGCTACATGGGCGGATGCGGCGGCGCGGTCTCGCCCAGCGGCAAGTACCTGACCAGCAACCTGACGACGACGCACAAGCTTATGGGTATCTTCTCGCTCGGCGAGAACGGCCCGTCGCCGAAGCCCATCGCCTACGTTAAAGCGCTGGCCAACCACGCGATCAACGGATTCCATTTTGGCCGGAGCGACGACTGGGTCTGCTATACGGTCGAGGCGCCCGAAAAAATCTCGCCGATCTCGTACATCTGCTATTGGCGGACGGACGAGCACGTCGAGATCGGGCCCAAGTACTGCATCAAGGATTTCTTCGACGAGACCGACGTGGTGCCCGCCGGCGCGCAGCTCGAAAAAATCGTCGTCTGCGCTCCCGGGCCTTCGAATACGCCGATTGTGAAAGAGACCGTCAATGTGGGCATGGCCAAGGACCTGAAAGTCGTCGGGTATTTCACGTCCAAGAAGGTCACCTATACCCCGCAGCTTCGGGATGGAATTGCCTGGAAAGCGAACGGCGCGCAGATTGCCGTCACGGCCACCTCGTACAAAGGTGTCGCGGCGTGCGAACAGACGAGCGTGACCGCGGAGTACAAGGGCAAGACCTGTTCCTTCGAGACCCGGGTGCTTCCCGAACTGACCGGCGACGGATTCAAGGCGGAGTTCTTTCAGGACACGACTTTTTCCAAGAAGGTATTCGAGCGCGTGGATGCCATGGTCGATTTCAGGTGGGACGGCGCGAGTTCGCCGGATGCTTCCGTCAACGGAAAGCTGCCGTGGTCTGTGGCCTGGACCGGAATGTTGAATGTCCAGACCGAAGGCGAATATACGTTCTACTTCTTGCAAGGTGAAGGTAACGACCGGAACACGAAGGGAGATGGGGGCCAGAATATCTTCTGCTACGGTGCGTGGATCGACGGCCAACCGCTCTTCCCACCGGCAAAGGGCAATTATCCCTGGGCTACGCCGCGCGCCAGCGCCAAGATTTCGTTGTCAAAAGGCATGCACGCCATCAAGGCTATCAGCATCGATGCGTCCGCCTTCCCTGTTGTTGCCCAATTGCTATGGTCCGGCCCAGGCATCAAACAATCCTTACTGGGCAGCCCATACGTCTATGCCAACCTGGAAGAAACTGCGAAGACGCCTGCCGGAAAGTAATAGTGCCCAGGGTCGTTGCCCAGCCGCTTGTGAAGGATATGCGTTCCACGCAGACACGAAAGAACTGCGCGTTTGCAATACGCCTGTTCCGGTTCTCTTGTGTGAGCGAGCAAACGACAATCGAGCCTTCAAAGAGCAGGCTGTTTGACGAGCTACGCGACATGCTGAACCGATCGAAGCACCTTGATGTTGATCTGTGCAACCAAATATTGCCGCCGTAACGCTTGCGGGAGACTCGGATCCCCCTGGGGATACCAACGCCGAAACGTCACCGGCGGCGGGGCTTTCGTTCGCAGGTTTTCCTTCTTCGCTTCCCCCCTCACCTCCCTCTTCGTTCAGCTAACTTCCGAACCGTCCGGCGCGCGCTCCGGAAACCGGTGTTTTCGGACTTCCGCGATCCGAAGGGGTATCGCGGAACAAGCGGCGCCGGCGGGCCCGTGGGCGTGTGAAACAAATGGAATGGGACTTGCGCTTCCTTCTTCCGACGCTGGGGGGCCGGCGCAATTCGAGCCGCAGGTCGAGCGACGCGGAAAAATCCTCCTGCAAGAAGTTCACGGACGCGCTTCGAAGTGTCTGGGTTTCCAGACCGCTGGACGAAGCGCGCGGGGCTGTCCGGATTCTTATAAAGGGAGACCGCCATGCTTCGCCGCGGACCGTCTCAATTCACGCCATGGCTGGCCCTGATGCTGGCAGCCTCCTCGGCCTGGGCCGAGTCGTACACCTGGCACCTGCGCGACGTCAGCGGCGCGCGTTCCTACTGGCGCTGCGCGGCCTATTCGAACGACGGCGGCAAGGCCTTTCTCGGCGGCCGCTTCGATTGCGTCTACACCTCCACCGACGGCGGCAGCAGCTACACGCAGCGCTTTCCCGCCGGGCCGGGCGTACGGACCTCGGCCTTGAGCTGGTACTCGGTGGCCTCCTCGTCCGACGGCACCCGCGCGATCACCTGCGCCGACGCCGACTACGTGTACACGTCCTCCGACGGCGGCGCGACCTGGACGCAACGGCAGCCGGCCGGCGCCACGGCGAAAGCCTGGCGTTCGGTCGCGATCTCGTCGGACGGCACGAAGATGGCCGCCTGCGCGAGCGGCGACTACGTGTATTACTCCTCCGACAGCGGCGCGAACTGGACCAAACTGCAGCCCGCGGGCGCGACCACGAAGACCTGGCTGGGCGTGGCCCTTTCGTCCGACGGCACGGCCATCGCCGCCGCTGCGGATAACGACTACATCTATACCTCGACCGACAGCGGATCGGGGTGGACCAAGCGTGAGCCCGCGGGGACAGGGGTCGCTCGCCGCTGGTTCTCGGTGGCCCTTTCCTCCGACGGTTCCAAGATCAGCGGCGCGGCCTACGGCAACTACGTGTACACCTCGGCCGACGGCGGCGGGACGTGGTCCGCGCGCACGCCCGCGGGTTCCGGCGTGACCAAGAACTGGTATTCGATCTCATCCTCGTCGGACGGCACGAAAATCGCGGTCTGCGCCGACTCCGACTACGTGTACACCTCCAGCGACGGCGGCGCGAGCTGGACCAAGCGCGAGCCCGCCGGCGCGGGCGTCGCCAAAGTGTGGCATTGCGTCGCGTACGCGCCGAACGGTTCGAAGCTGGTGACCAGCGTGGACGGCGGGTACGGGAGCAACGTCTATCAGTCCACCGACGACGGCGCCACCTGGACGCTCGTTCAGCCGCCCAACATATACATGCGCGTCAACGCGATCGGGCTCTCGGGCAACGGCAGCAAGGCGGTCGCCAGCCTGGAGCAGAACGGGCATCCCGTTTACACGTCCACGGACGGCGGCGCGACCTGGACGATCTGCGAGCCCGCGTCGCCTTCGACCAACCTCGCCTGGCGCGGCGCGGCGGTCTCGTCGGACGGAACGCGCATGGCCGTCGCGGCCAGCGGGAACTACGTCTACACCTCCACCGACAACGGGGCGAACTGGACCAAGTGCCAGCCCGCTGGAACGGGCGTCACCAAAAGCTGGCGGTCGGTTTCGTATTCCAGCAACGGGTCCATGCTGGCGGCGGCGGCGCAGAGCGACTACATCTACACCTCCACGGACAACGGTTCCACCTGGACCAAGCGCGAACCCGCCGGCGCCGGCGTGACCAAGTCGTGGCAGTCGGTCTCGGTCTCGTCGGACGGTTCCAAGATGGTGGCAAGCGCCGTCAACGATTACGTCTACACCTCCACGGACAGCGGCGCGACGTGGACGCAGCGCACGCCGGCCGGGGCGGGCAACACGCGCTACTTCTACGCGGTCTCGATCTCGTCCGACGGCGCGAGCATGGCCGCGGCGGCCGACAACAGCGCCGGCACCGGCGATTATGTGTACGTGTCGAGCGACAGCGGCGCGACCTGGACGGCCTGTTCGCCCGCGGGCACGGGAAACCCGAAGGAATTCCTGGGCGTGAGCATGTCCGCGGACGGCACGCACATCGCCGCCGCGGCCTGGGGCGATTACGCGTACACCTCCCCCGACGGCGGCGCCACCTGGACCAAGCACGAAGTGGCCGGCCCCGGCGCCGCCGAAAAGATGTACGGCGTCTGCTATGCGGGAGACGGCAAATCGCTGGGCCTGGCCGCGCAGCACATCTACATGGCCTCGCGCGACGCCGATCCCCCGGTGGTGACGGTTTCGAACGTCGCCCAGACGTACGTCGAAGACGGCCCCGCCACCGCCGTGGACCCCGGCCTCGCGCTCGGCAGCGCCGAGACGGGCGTGCTGCTCAAGAAGGCCACCGCGAAGATCGCCGGGAATTTCGAGTCCGGCAGCGACCGGCTTGCGCTCTCGGACGCGAACTTCGACGCCGCCTATGCCTCGGGCACGCTGACCATCACCCCCAAGGCGCCCGCGGTGGAACATTCCCTGGCGACCTACCAGGCGGCGCTGCGCGCCGTGACCTTTGACGTGACCAGCAATACCCCTTCGACCGCCCAGCGCACGATCGAATTCCAGGTCACGACCAGCGGCGACGTCGTGAGCAACGTCGGTTCGCAGCCGCTGAACGTGCAGGCCCACAACGACGCGCCCGTGGCCTCCGACCAGGCGGTGAACGCCACCGAAGACACGGCGAAGCCGATTACGCTGGTCGCGAGCGATCCCGAAAACGACCCGCTCACCTACAGCATCGTCACGGGACCCACGCATGGATCGCTGAGCGGCACGGGGGCAAACCTGACCTATACGCCGGACCACGATTATTTCGGCAGCGACAGCTTTACCTTTAAAGTGAACGACGGGACCGTGGACAGCAACGTGGCCACGGTGACGATCAGCATCGCGAGCCAGAACGATCCGCCCGTGGCTTCCGATCAAAACGTCACCACCGCCGCAAACACCGCGAAGGCGATCGTGCTGGCGGCGAGCGATCCCGAAAACGACGCGCTCACGTACGGCATCGTCGATGCTCCTACGCACGGGTCGCTGAGCGGCACGGGAGCGAACCGGACCTACACGCCGGATGCGAATTATTCCGGCCCCGACAGTTTCACCTTCAAGGCCAACGACGGGAGCGCGGACAGCAACGTCGCGACCGTCAGCATCACCGTCACGCCGCCCAACGCGCCGCCCGCGGTCGCCATCACCTCGCCCGCGGACAACGCGGTCTTCACCGCCGGCTCCGACGTGGCGATCGCGGCCAGCGCGACGGACAGCGACGGCAGCGTGGCGAAGGTGGAATTCTACGAAGGCGCCCACAAACTGGGCGAAGACACCGCCGCGCCGTTCGCCTTCACCTGGACGACCCCGCCCGCGGGCGCCTACACGCTTACCGCCGTCGCGACCGACAACCTGGGCGCGCAGACGGTTTCCGCGGGCGTTGCGATCGTCGTCAACGCCAAGCCCCTGGCGGCGATCTCGGCCGCGCCCACGAGCGGCGTCGCGCCGCTTACCGTCTCGTTCAGCGCGTCCGGCTCCTCGGACCCGGACGGCTCGATCGTTTCGTACGCGTGGGATTTCGGCGACGGACAGACGGCCACCGGCGTCACGGCCACGCACGTGTACGCGGCCTCCGGCACGTTCACGGCGACGCTGACGGTCGTGGACAACCGCGCGGCGAGCAGCTACGAAACGGTCGCGATCTCGGTACAGCCCGCGCCGGTGCTGGGCGCGCCGACGAACCTGCGCGTGGCGGCCAGGCAGGGTTCGTACGCGCTTTCCTGGGTGGACGGATCGGCGGGCGAACAAGGCTTCTACATCGAACGCAGGGTGGGAACGCAGCCGTGGGCGCGCATCGCGACGGCCGGCCCCAACGCGACCTCGTACGTGGACGCGTTTCCGCCGAGCGGCGCGATATACCGGGTGCAGGCGTTCAAAGGCGCGCAGGTTTCGGCCTATTCCAACAGCGCGCAGGTTCAGACGATGACGACCTACCGCGATCCCAACCTCCGGTGGTGATCCGGCATGGCGGCACGCGGCCGGCCGCCTGAAGCTTACTTACGAAAGCGGCCGGACCGAGCACTGCCAGCGGGCGCAGCCTTCGCGCGGCGGCTGGGTCCATTGGCTTGAGAGCAGCGCCATGCGAAAGATGGGCACCGCATCGTCCGGCTTCTCAGGATCGATGTAGTACCGAAGCGGATCCAAGGGATAGCGCACGCGCGTGGCCACGCCTTCCGGCACGCCCAGGCGGACGCGGTGACGCCAGGGACCGCCCACGGCCTCCAGCGAGGCGCGCACGGGTTCGCCCTCCCCGGCCGGGCGTTCGGCGCCGTCGATCAGGAGCGCCGCGCCGTGCCAGACGACCAGCGGCACCTGGAGGCAAAGCCGCAGGACGTTTCGCACCTGCCAGCGCGCCTCGATGCCAACCTCGCCGGAATCCTCGATGCAGACGCGGAAGCGGACCGAGCCGTGGGCGAAATGCAGCGCCAGTTCCGGGCAGCCTTCGGCCAGGTACGACCGGCAGGCGTGCGGCAGGTAGTAGGACCGCCGGCTGGGGTGGCGCGCCTGATCGACCCAGCCGAACTCGGTCTCGCCGGCAAAGCCGGTATCCAGCACCGCGTTGGCGTAGGGAACGGGCCAGTCGCTGCGGTTGTGGCCCATGCCCAGCGCCAGGCGCGCGCCGGCGTGCCAGAGTTCGATGCGCGAACCGCGCTCGAGCCGGAAGATGGACTGTGCCTGGCGGGGGATGTCGCTGTTCTGGCTCGAGAGCGCGAGGACCCACGGCCCCTTGCGCATCATCAGCCCGTCGAAGGCGGATGAGTGCGCCTCGCGCGTGCCGTCGTGATCGGCCGGCAGCGGCGCGTCTTCGCGCGCGGCCTGCGCGGCTTCCGCGGCGGGGACTTGCTCGGAATAGTACCGCAGCGCGGTGCCCAGGAAGAAGAGCCCGAAATGGTCGTACCACGCGGACCCGCGGCCGCTGGACGCCAGGCCCTCGCGGTCCTGCAGCGCCCGGAGCATGCGCGCCTGCAGCGTGCGGCCTGCGGCGACCAGTTCCAGGCCCGGGCAGACCGGCACGCCGAAACCGAAGGCCGTCGATTGCCTGCCGTCGAAAGCGCCGACGGTGCAGCCGTCCGGGAAGCACCATTCGGCCATGAAGCGCGCCAGGCGGCGGGCGGCCGCGCCGATCTCCTCGTCGCCGGTCAGCCGGTACAGCCACGCCAGCGGCTCGAGCATCAGCGTGTTGTAGGACATGCTGGGGCCGTGGTGCCTGCCTTCTTCCCAGAACCCTTCGTCCGTCTGGTAGGTGAGTTCCTGCTTGCAGAGGAAGAGGCCCATCTCGCAGAGTTCGGGGCGCCGGAGCACCTGGCCGGCGCGGTAGAGAAAGAGTTCCCGCCACGCCTCGTGGTTGGGCGAGGTGAACCCGAAGGGGCGTTCGCAGGCGAACTCGACGTAGCGTTCGACGAAGTGCGTCCAGGCTTCGCGGCGCTCGGGTTCGGGCCGCAGGAGTTCCATGAGTTCGAGCGCGCCGAGGGGGCTCCATTCGGCCGTGACGGCCTTTTTGCCGGGAGACGCCTTCAGGTACTGGGGCAGAACGTCGGTAAAGGCGCAGGCGGTCTCCCTGCACCAGGCCTGCCCGTACAGCGCGTTCTCGGGGTGGGCGAATGCGTGCAGGAACCCCAGGAAATAGGCGCTTTGCAGAAAGGCGTAGTTGCCGGCCTGCCCGTACTCGTTCTTGCCGGCGCGCGCGCAGGCGAGAATCTCCGGAGCATCCCGGCGCACGACCTCCGCGCGCCGGACCGCCAGCTTCACGAGGCCGCCGAGAAGATCGTCTTGCATGGATGTGGAACCTCCCGGAGTCGATGCCGCACGGCACGCGCGCGCCGTGCGGCCAGGTCAGCATACCCCTCCGGAGCGCCGCGGAGGCGGGTTTTCCGTTGCGCTGTTTGGTTTTGTGTGGTTAATTATCCCCGCATGAAGCGATCCAGGCGCGGACCCGGGCGGCCGCCCCAGCCCGACGCGGAATACCGGCGCGTGGCGGACGCCCTGCGCGGCCGCCTGGTCTCGGGGGCGTGGCCGCCGGGCACGACGTTGCCTTCCCTGCGGGCGCTGGCCGCCGAGTTCGGCGTCGGCCTGGACACGGCGCGCGCCGCGGTGGGCCTGCTGCGCCAGGAAAGCCGCGTGGGGGTCTCGGGCTGGAAGCGCCTGGTGGCGACGCCGCAGATGGCGCGAAAGCCCGGCATGGAGCCCGCGCGCGCGGTTCTGCTCGCGGTGACCACCCCGTTTCGAATGCCGCCGGGCACGAGCGATTTCAACCAGTTGCTGCTGGGGCTGCACCGGGGCGCGGGCGAACTGGACGCGCCCATGCTGGTGGCGCACAGCTACACGCTGCGCACCGCTCCGCCGCACGCCCTGCTGCAGTTGGGCCCGCGCGCGCTGCTGCTGGTGGGCGTGGTGGAACCGGAAGGATTCCTGGCCTACGCGAAGCTGCCGCTGCCGGTGGTGCTGGTGGACCGGCCCGCGGCGGGACGCCCGTTCCACGCCATCGCGGCGGACAACGAGGACGCCATGCGGCAGGCCGTCCGGCGCCTGGCCGCGCTGGGGCACCGGCGCATCGCGTTCGTGCGGAGGCTCAGCTTCGCCGAGCGCGGGGTCGATCCGGATTCCCGGGAGCGACACGATGGATTCCGGAAGGCTCTGAAGGAGGCCGGGCTGCCGTATATCGCCGAGGCCGTCTTCCCCTATTTCACGCGGGACACCAGCGCGAGCCCCGCGTTTCGGGCGATCCTGGCGCCGGCGCGGAAGATCACCGCCGCCGTCTGCGCGGACGAAGCCTCGGCCGTGCTCCTGCTGGAAGCGGCGCGCGCGGAAGGCAAGGCCGTGCCGCGCGACCTCAGCATCGTCTGCGTGCAGGGCCGCACCGCGGACCACCGGATCTCGGGGCCGGCGGTCGATTTCTTCGAACTCGGCCGCCGCGCCATGCAGATGTCGTTGCTGCCGGGCAGGCCCGTGCAGTGCCAGCGCGTGAGCGCCGCCTGGCGCGAGGGAAACACGGCCGGCCCGGCCCCGCAGGGCCGGCCGGCGCCCCGTCCGGCGTGAACGTCGCGCGGGCGCACGCGCGCGGTCAGCCGTCCGGCGGAGGGGCCATGGTCGCGCCTTCTTCCCATTTGCACGGCACGTGCACGCGTTGAGGCGGATGGACGGGCTCGCCGAGGAGCCGCGCGGCCCGCCGCCCGAGGTCCTCGAAATCGATGCGCCAGCCGCTGAGCGCTTCGGGGCCGGCGTGTTCCATCCACGTGACGATCGAGACGTCCCGGGGCACTTTCAGGCCGAACGGCGGCGCGCCGGCTTTCAGGAACTGCGCGATGCCCGGATCGGCGGTGACGAAGGCCGTGACGCGCGGCCGGCACGCGAGCATGGCGGCCAGCGATCCGTCCCTGGGACGGTCCCGGTCGAAGTGATTGAAGACCCGCGGGGCCGGCCTCGCGAGCTGGGCTTCCCGCATGGCGCGCACGAACCCGTGTTCGCGCTCGCGGCTGTCGGGATCGACGCCGACGGTCTGCTGGACTCGGCGCACGAACGCGATCCGCCGGTGCCCCAGCGAGATCAGGCGCCGCGTGGCCTGGTACGCGGTCCCCTCGTTGTCCGGCCCGATGGAATGGAGCCGGAAATCGCCGCCCGGAACATCCACCAGCACCGTGGGAATCTTCAGCTTCTCGTATTTGTGCAGGACGGCCTTCTGTTTGATGCCGAGCAGCAGGAAGCCCCGCAGCGGCAATGCGCGGAAATGCGCCGGCAGTTCGTGCCGGACCAGCAGCCCGTGGACGATGTACACGGGCAGGTCCATCTGCCCCAGGCCGGTCTCGATGCCGCGCTGCAGGGCCTGGCCCATCTCGGACGCGAGGTGGCGGTGCAGCGCCGAGTTGAGCACCTCCACCACGAGGTTGTTTTCCGGGGCGCAACTGGATTCGGGACGGGCCGCTTTCCAGCCGCCGGCCGCCCGGACGGCATAGCCGTCGCTGCGCAGGGCCTTCAGGGCGAGCCGCACCGTGTATTCGGTAACGCGGTGGGCGCGCGCCAGCGCGCGGAGCGACGGGAGGTTCTCGCCGGGAGGCCACGCGCCTCCGGAGATGCGTTTGCGCAGGGAAGCCGCGATCGCGCGGTACTTGGGATGGTGCCCCGGGGGGCGTCCCCGGCGCCGGGCGGGCGCGTCCATGCGGATAAAATCGCATAAACTCGCACTTCTGCAATCCCGGAAATCCCGCCCCGCGCGGCGGTGTACCATGTAGCAGGCGAGGCAAACAGAGGAGACCGTCGCGATGAACAGATGGCTGACTGGACTGGTGCTGGCCGGATGCCTTTTGTGCGCTCGGCCCTACGCCGCGGACGGGCCCGTTCCCGTCGCGCCGAAGATCGAACCCAACCCGGCGCTCAGGGATCTTCCCGAGAAGACCTGCAAGGTGCTGGTCCCGAACCTCGCGTACAAGGCCGACGGCGACGTCCTGGCGTACAGCGGCATGGTCTACGACCACCACCGCCACAAGATCCTGGCTTTTGGCGGCGGCCACGGCACGGCCGAGTTCCCCAACAGCGTCCACGAGTTCGATTTCAAGACGCTCCAGTGGACCCCGCTGACGCCGGACGTGCCCGCGAGGGAATACACGGCGGCCAACGCGGTGCGCACCAAGGATGGGAAGAAACTCGGCGGCGTGACCTGGCAGGGCAAGATTTCGGCGGGCAGCCGGCACACCTACGACGGCCTGGTGATGCTGCCCGGCACATGCCTGATGGCCAGCGCGCAGTGCCAGGAGTTCAATTCCACGAAGTGCCCCGAAGGATACCGCGAAAACTACCTGGGCGGGAGCGGGCTCTGGCTCTTCGATCCCGTCAAAAAAGAGTGGCAGGTCGGGAAGGAGGAAGGGCGTTCGGTCATGTACTGCATCTCGGAAGCGGACCCGGAGATGCCGGACTGGATCTACATGTGGTCGAGCGATCTGGCGGGCAACCAGGCCGTGAACTGGAAGACCGGCGAGGTGAAGCGCATCAGCGACATCCCGCGCAAGTACATCGGCTACGCCTCGGTCACCTACTGCCCGCTCACCAAGACCTTCTGGTGTTTCCCGAAAGGCAGGGCGTGGGAATACAACACGAGGACCGACAAGTGGACCGTGCACGACCTGAAGGGCGATGAGGTCGGCACGCACGACGTTGCGCTGGCGTGGGACTCCGTGGCGGAAGTCTTCGGCCTGTTCAGCGCCGGGAAATTCCACTACATCAGCCCGAAGGAGGTCGCCTGGCACACGCTCGACGTGGAGTTGGATCCGGACCTGGACAACAAGCCCATGCGCCACCACCACATTTACGATCCGGTCAACAACGTTCACATCGCGACCACGGCCCGCTGGAAAACGGTCGCCTTCAAGTTCGTGAACAAGCCGGGCAACCTGTCCAAGGAAGCTTCGCCGAAGCCCTGAACGGCGGAGCCCGCCGGCCTGGAGGGAAACCGGGCCGGCGATTTTTGTTTTACTCGCCCAGGCAGACCAGCGAACCGTCCTGAAGCGAGAGGTACAGGCGTCCGCCGGCGAGCGCCAGGCCGTCGAAGCCGGGGGGCGCGTCGAGTTTGACCGGGGGCTGCAGGGACGCGCCGTCTTTCGTGGATTTCATCCACAGGAACGCGCCGATGTCGGTGGTGCCGTACCGATACACGCTGCCCGCGAAATAGACCGCGTTGTCCGACTGGGCCATGGCGTGGACGCGCGCCCAGGCCGTCTCCGGTTCAAGGTTGACGCTCCAGGCGAGTTCTTCCTTTTTAAAGGCATCGGGGTGCTTGGCGGCGGCCTTGGGATCGGGCTTCGCCAGGGCCACTTTTTCGCGCGCCACGGCGTAGCCGGCGCTTACCACCAGCCGGTCGTTCCAGGTCATCATGTTGGCGCAGGCCTTGCCCAGCACGAAACCGCGCCCGCTGCGCTTGGAAAAGCCCGAGCACCACGACGCGTCCAGCATGCCGAAGGATTGGACGTAGCGCTGCGTGGGCGCCAGCGGCGCGCCGGTCTTGAGGTCCAGGCGCATCCAGTGCCAGACCAGTTCGTTGTCCTGCACCGAGAGGACGTCGTTCAGGAACGACTGGCCCGCGCCCATCGGCTTCGCCCACAGGGTCTCGCCGCTTTCGGGCTTGAAGGCCACCAGCGCGATGCCGCCGTCGGTCTGCGTGGAGCGCCCCGCCGACGCGTAGGCCACGCCGTCGTACACCAGCACCGCGCCGGCGGCGGGCCAGACCGATTCCACCTGCCCGTAGGCCACCATCCTGCGTTCCTCCGGCGCGATGCGGACGCGGTAGGCCAGGGCGCCGTCGGCGGCGCGCAAGGCGTACACCCAGCCGTCGCCGCAGCCGGCCAGCAGCAGGCCTTTGTAGAAGGTGGGCGGCGTGTCGATGCGGCTGCCGAGCAGCGCCGTCCAAAGCGTCGCGCCCGTGGCCGGGTCGAGGGCCTTCAATTCCCCCGCGTGGACGCCGGCCACGACCACCTTGCCCGCCGCCACGACCGGGGCGGTGAGCGGCTGCGGCCTGCCGATGCGCGCGTCCCAGGCGTCGGCGAACGGGCCTTCGCCGCGTTTGGCGCAGGAGGTCTTCCAGAGCACTTTCAGGCGGGCGGGCATGGCGGCGCCGCTGCCGCCGCTGCGTTCGGCGTTCTGGCGGTAGGTGGGCCAGTCGCCTTCCCCGCCGGGGCCGGAATGGCCGAAGGCCGGGCCTTTTTCGACCGGCCGGGCCCGCGCGAAGGCCTCCGCGTCCGGCGGTTCGTCCGCCGGCCCGGCGGCCACGAACCCGGGCACCTGTCCCGCGTTGCAGGCGCAGTTGTTCTGCGCGGTGTAGAACATCCCGTTCGCGGGGATCATGCCCTGAATGCACGCGCCGCGCGCGCCGCGGTACGTCAGGGTCGTGGCGCTCTTGCCGGGCGCCTCGGGCAATTCCAGGTAGGCGCAGCCGCGCGACCCCGTCACGTACTTCCCGCCGACGACGATGGGCGGCACGCAGCCGCCCACGATGTTCGATCCCGCGTACGTCGCGCCGACGCCCTGCCCGGGTTCCTTGCGGCCGGTCTTCAGGTCGTAGCGCCCGTCGTGGCACCAAAGCTGGCCGCCCACGATGCAGCGCGCCACCGAGTTCGGCAGTTTGAAGCGGATCTTCCCGTCGGCGGCATCGAGCACGAAGGTCGCGAGCGCGTTCTTGTTCTTGGTCTTCGCGACCGCCACGCAGTCCGGGCCGGCGACGACCAGGGCGAGGTCGGGTTCGTCGCCGAAGACGGCGTGCGGCACGCGCCACTTCTCCTTGCCCGTCGCCAGGTCGAGGGCCACGACCGCGCGCTCGGTGGGCGGGTTGCCCTGCGAGGCGAGCACGTAGGCGGTCTTGTCCCGCGCCAGCAGGGTGAGCACGCCGAGCGGAAGGCTCCAGCGCGGCTTGGCGGTCCCGGCGTCGAAGGCTTCGAGGGAGACGCCGCCGCCCGGCCACCAGACGGCGCGGATGTTGTCGTTCTCGAAGCCGTCCGCGGCGCGGGACGCGTCCAGCTTCTCCCAGCAGGCGGCGATCAGGCAGCCGTCCTCCAGGACCAGGCGGCGCACGGGATGCTTCGTGGCGCACTCCGCTTCGACGCGGCCGGTGGCGGCGTCCAGCATCACCAGGGCGTCCTTGCGAAGGGTGTAGACGTGCTTCCCGGTCGCGACGATCGGGCAGACGTTGCGCCAGTCGAGCGCGACCTTGCTCCAGGTCGTCTCGCAGTCGAATTTCCACAGCGGCATGCCGCAAAAGGCGTCGCGTGCAAGCAGGTAGGCCGAGGGATCGTCGAGCGCGGCGCTGCCGCGGTCGTCCAGGCTGACGGTGAAGAGCCGCCCGCCGGCCAGCACGACCGCGCGCGTGCCCGCGCACGCGGCAAACCCGCCGCGCCCCGAGGCCACGCCGTCGAGCCAGCGCAGGCCGAGCGGAAACCGCAGCACCTTGTCGTCGGAGACCATGTTGCCGTCGGCGCCGTGGTGCGGCTGGGCCCATTCGTCCATCTCGCTGGGGCGCGGCTTGACGGAGGCCTGCCACTTCCCGCCTTCGCGGCTGCAAAGGGCTCCGGCGGGCGCGAGGATGCGCAGGAGTTCGGCGCGCGCGATGCCCGCCTCCGGCGGAACGGGCCCTTCGACGACGACGAGCCGCGCGAGGTCGTTCAGGAAGGGCAGGCCCTTGCCGGTCCAGCGTTCCACGGTGGCGCGCCCGGCCACGCCCCGTTTGCCGATCGCGGCGCGCGCGCGTTCCAGCCCGGCGTCGTCCAGCGCGAGCCCGTGCACGAGCATGCCGGTCGCTTCCGCCAGGTCCGCGCAGAGTTCGGCGCTGCCGGGCTGGCCGCAGCCGACCACCACGCACAGGCCCGTCCGCGCGCCGCTGGCCTGGACGATCTCCCGCGCGTCGGCGCCGGCTTCCGCGGCCGCGCCCATCGCGCCGCAAACGGCGCCCAGCATCAGCGCGAAAAGCATGGTTTTGAGCATCGTCGAGGCCTTCCTTCCCAGTGGCGCGCATCCCGGCTCCGGACGAGCCGCGTCCATACAAAGAGTCTACACCCGCGCGCGCCCGAAGGCGCTTGTTCCTGGCCATGCGATACTTTATGATTCTTTTTCATGAGGATCGGGCATGCCGCGGCCTGAGCGCGCGCGACTCGGACGCCCGGTGGCCGCCGTGGCGCGCCATCGCGCGATCGCCGGGCGCATCGCCGCGGCGATCGACGCGGGCGCGTTCCCGCCGGACCTTCCGCTTCCGCCGCTCCGGACGCTGCAGGCGCGCTACGGCGCGGGGTACCGCGCCGTCTGGCTTGCCGTGCGCCTGCTCAAACAGGAAGGCCGCCTGGTCTCCGGGGCGAACCGCCGCCTGGCCGTGCGCGCGCCCGGGCCGGGCGGAACCTCGGCGCGCGCGCCGATCGTCGCGGTGATCGGCTACGACCGCCTGCACGTGGTCATGCGCAACAGCGTCGGGCGCCGCGTGATCGAAGGGTTCTGCGCCGGCGCGGGCCTGGCCGACCGGCCGCTCCTGCTCCTTCACGGCGACGCCTTGAACCGCCGGCTGCCGGAAGGCTTTTCGAGCCTGCACGCCTCGGGCCTGCTGCTGTACGGGCTCTTCCAGCCGCAGATGCTCCGGGCGTACGGCCGGCTCGGCATGCCCAGCGTGCTGGTGGACTGGCCGAACCCGGCCTGGAGCGGCTCCGCGGTCTACGCCGACAACGCGGGCGGCGTGGCCGAGGCCGTGCGGCGCCTCGCCGAGGCCGGGCACCGCCGCATCGCCTTCGTGCGCTTCGTCTCGTTCCGCCAGAAGAACATCGATCTCGACGCGGCCGAACGCGCCGCGGCCTTTCTCGCCGCGATGAAGGCGCACGGCCTGCGGAGCGGCCCGGACCAGATCTTCAACGCGTTGCCGCAGTCGAAGCGGAGCGAGCCCGGCATCGGCCGCCTGCTGCGCGCGCGTCCGCGCTTTACCGCGGCGATCGCGTCCGACGACATCTGGGCCCAGGAGGTCATCAAGGCCGCGCTCGCGCAAGGCCTCCGCGTTCCGCAGGATTTGAGCATCGTGGGCTTCCAGCCGCTCCATGGCCCGCACCCTTCCCTGAGCGGCCCCGCGACCGACTTCGAGGAACTCGGGCGCATGGCCGTTCAGGCCCTGTTGGCGTCCGTCTCGGGACTCCAGCGGAAACGCGCGCCCGGTCTGTGGAACCCGGGCCAAACGCTGGCGCGGCGCGGCGGCCTTGCCTGAGCGCTGCAAGGCCCCCGCCCTTCCGCGCCAAGGGCGCGCGCTTGCCTTGGCCGGAAATGTGGTAAACCGGAGGCCTGTTCGGCATCGAGGGGAGACGGCGTATGGGCGATGCGGCTCCGTTTGCGTGTCCCGAGTGCGCGAGCCAGGCCAGGACCGGCGCCTCGTTCTGCACGGCCTGCGCGCGGCCGTTGCCCCTTTTCAAACTCAGCCACATGACGCCCACGCGATCGACGCAGGCCGAACGGCATCCCGCGAGCCCCGCGCACTTCGACCCGATGCCGCAGGCGGTCGTGCGCGACCTGGAAGCCATCCGCCGCGGCGGCAAGCCCGAGCGCGCGGCGTGGATGCTCGTCGGCGAATCCGAACTCATCCTGGCGATTCCCCTGGTGGGCTTCGCGGCGCTGTTCGTCCTCACGGTTGTCTTTGGCATCATCCACAACCTCTCCACGACGGAGAAGCACGATTACCGCGACGTCTTCCTGGCGGGGTTCGCCATCGCCTTCCTGACGGGATTCGTGCTCTATTTCATCGCCAAGGCGATCAAGCCGCTGATCTACGTATTCCTGAATATCCGCGCGGGCGGCGACCGGCTTTGCACGGACCGGCGCGTATTCATGTATGCCTGCGAGGAGGGCCTGGTCTGGCACGACGTCTTCGGGCTGCGCTACTTTCCGTGGCGCAGCGTCTCGAACCTGGCGCTGGAAGACGGGACGAGCGAGCAGGGCACGACCCTGCGCTTCACCGACGCGCGCTCGGGCGAACAGCAGACGCTGCGGTCGGCCCTGATGTTCAACCGCAAGGACGTGCGGGCCATCCACGCGGAGATCGCGCGGCGGCTTGCGCCGGGCGCCGCGTAGGCCGGTTCAGCGCGCCTTGTAGTAGGTGTTGTAGATGAAGACCGCCGCGAGAATCGCGCCGCCCACCAGCACGCCCACGAACCACGTCGCGAAGACCTGTTCCCAGCGCAGCGGCGTCCGCCGCGCCAGAAACTGCGAACTCCGCATGCCTTCCTCGCCGAGCGGCTTGTACCGATACGAGCCGAGCGGGATCAGGGGAAAATCGATGAACGTGAACCAGAGCGTCCGGATCACCGAGGCGCAATCGGGGCAGGGTTCCGCGGAACCGTAGAACTTCCGCCCGACGCCGTTCACCGTCGAGATCGAGCCCGGCGTCCGCTCCGACGACTGCGTCCGGCAACGGTCGCAGAAGCCGGTCTGAACCGACTGCCCTTGGCCGGCGCAGCCGGGGCAGACTTCTCGGCCGTTGGCGAGCACGCGCCGGCAGGCCGGGCAGTGCGCCTTTCCGCAGCGGTGGCAGATGAACGCGGCATCCGCGTCCGGATGCATGGAGCACGCGGTTCGCCGCGGCACCGGCGCCGCGGCTGCCACCACGGGCGTGACCGCGGGCGCGGGCGTGGACGAAGGTCCGCGGGCGGGCGCCGCCACGGGACCGGAGTTCGGCGCGACGGGCGTTCCGGTCTCGGGCGTCTGCTGGATGCGGGCCAACGCGGTCAGCGCGTCCGCCTGCTGCGCGCCGGAACGGCCCAGCGCGTTCAGGCAGACCTTCAGGGCCTCGCAAAGCGCCGCTCCGTCGGGATAGCGCTCCGCGGGATTCTTGGCCAGGCAGCGCTCGATCAGGTGCTCCGTCGCCGCGCCGATGTCGGGCCGCATGTGGCGGAGCGGAACGGGCGCGCGGTGGATGGCCATGAGCATCGCGTTCATCGGCGTGTCGGCCTTGAACGGCGCCTGCCCGGCCAGCAGCGCGTACAAGGCCGCGCCCATGCTGAAGACGTCGGCGGGCTTGCGCGCGCTCCTGGCGTCGGTGGCCTGCTCGGGCGACATGTACCCCGGCGTGCCCATCGGTTCGTTCGAGGCCGTCAGCGAGGCGCCGGAGTCTTCCCGCCGCGCCAGGCCCAGGTCGGCCAGTTTGGATTCCGCGAAGGCCGGGGTCTTCCCGTCCTTCGCCCAGGGCACCAGGATGTTGTCGGGCTTCACGTCCCGGTGGATCACGCCGGCCGCGTGCGCCGCCGCCAGGCCTTCGCAGGCGGCCAGGCAAATCTCGAGCGCGGCGGCTTCGCTCAGGCCCGCCCCGCCGCTCTGGCGAATCTCCCGCAGCAGCGTGCCCGCCGAAGCGCCCGCGACGAACTCCATGACCATGTACGCGAGCCCGCGTTCTTCGTTGATGTCCAGGACGCCGACCAGCCGGGGGGATTTGATGCGCACCGCCGCGTGGGCTTCGCGCTTGAAGCGTTCCAGCAGTTCGGGGTCGCGGCTGGCCCACTGTGCAGGCAGGATCTTTACCGCCACTTCGTATCCCAGGCGTGGATGCAGCCCGTAGTAGACGGCCCCCATCCCGCCCTGCCCGAGTTTGGCCAGGAGCGGAATGCCGCCCAGGGCGGGCACGCTGCGACCTTCCCAGGTCGTTCTCGGCACGTCCCGCAGCAGGGCGTCCTCGTCGAGCCCCTGCGCGGCGGCGGGCGTTCGGCTGGGCGGCGGGATTCCGCCCGTGCCCGGCGCGGCCAGGCCCGCGGGTTCGGCGGGTTTGAGCTGCGTGGGCGCCAGTCCGTCCGCGCCGTCCTTAAGACCGCCCGTGGGAGCCGAACCCGGCACGCTCATGCGCACGCTCCATAGGGAAATCGTCCGAATACGAACGCGCCTATGGTAGTCCTTGCGCGCGCTTTCGGGTGAAAAAATCCGGCGTCGGAGCGGTCATTCGGCCGGCTGGTTCGTCAACTGCGCGAATAGGCCCGGCTGGCGGCGGAGCGTCTCGAACGTGCCTTCCTGGACGATCCGGCCCTGATCCATCACGAGGATGCGGTCGGCGTGCCGGATCGTGCTGAGACGGTGCGCGATCACCAGACGCGTGACCTTCAGGCGCGCCAGATTCGCGCTCACCAGGCTCTGCGTGCGATTGTCGAGCGAACTCGTGGCCTCGTCGAGCAGCAGGATGCGCGGGCGGTGCACCAGCGCCCGCGCCAGCAGCAGGCGCTGGCGCTGCCCGCCGGAGAGGTTCGTGGCGCCCTCGTTGACCATCGTCAGCAGGCCCATGGGCAGCTTCTCGAGGTCGTCCGCCAGGCCGGCAAGGCGCGCGGCTTCCAGCGCCTGCGCTTCCCCGACCCGTTCCTCGGGGCTCATGTTTTCCAGCAGCGAACCGGAGAAGACCTGCGCGTTCTGCAGCACCACGCCGATCTGGCGGCGCACGGCCGTGACGTCGATGCCGCTCAGGTCCTGGCCGTCGTAGTAGACGCTGCCGGACTCGGGCGCGTCGATGCCGAGGAGGATGCGGAAGAGCGTCGATTTGCCCGCGCCCGACGGTCCCACCAAGGCGACGAACTCCCCCGCCCGCACGTTCATCGAGAGCCCGTTCATCACCAACTGGCCGCCGTCGCGGTAGCGGAAGACCAGGTTTTCGACCGAGAGGTTCCCGGCCAGGCGCCCCGGGTTCGCGCCCTGCGCGGCGACTTCGAGCGGGGCGTTCAGCAGCGGCTTGGCGCGCGCCCACAGGCCCGGGATTTCCAGCAGGCCGGTTGCGAGCGTGCCGAGTTCCGAGACGCCCAGGATGAAGCCGCCGTAGGCCGCATGGAACGCGAGAAAGTCGCCGGTGCTCAGCGCCGCGCGGCTTCCCGGGGCCAGCAGGGCGCTCACGCAGGCGTACAGCAGGATCGTGCCCACGGGCGCCACGACGCCGTTCAGCGTGGCGACCAGGTTCTGGACGCGCCACGCGGCGTAGCTCTCGCGTTCCTTGCGGGTGAACTCGCGCGCCCAGAACGCGTACGCGCGCTCTTCGGCGCAGGCCACGCGCAGTTTGGCGACGCCGTCGATCAGTTGCAGGGTCAATCCCGCCACCCGGCCCTGGAGGTCCAGCACGCGCCTTTGTGTGCGCTGGATCAGCACGCCGCCCAGGCCCGTGGCCGTAGCGGCGGCCAGCGCCACGCCCAGCGCGATCCAGGTCAGGTCCGCGCTGAAGTAGAACATCTGCGCGACGAACAGGAGCGCCAGGGCGCTGGTGAAGAGCGAGCGCAGCGTCGAGCCGCTCAGGCGCGCGCGAATCTCGCTGACGGCCGAAGCGCGCGCCTGCATGTCGCCCGAGGCGTACTGGCGGAAGAACGGGACGCGGATGCGCAGGATGCGGTCCCAGAGCGCGAGCTGAAGGGTGTATTCCGCGCCGAGTTCCATGCGCATGAACGCGACGTCTTCCGCGATGCGCAGCAGCCAGATGCTCAGCGCGGCCGTGGCCAGGCCCAGGCCCAGGTCGAGCGCCATGTTGCGGTCGGCGTTGGGAATCGCACGATCGACCATGATGCCCAGCGCCTGCGGCGTCAGCATGCCCAGCACGGCGGTGGCCAGGCCCGCGAAGCAGAGCCAGAGCATCTCCCGCCGGTACGGCTCCAGCGCCAGTTTGAGCAGGCCCAGCGCGCCGACGACGCCGTCGCCGAAGGGCCGCACGAACACGTAGGCCTCGAAGGCCAGCGTCGCCGCGGTCTTCGCGCCCACGGCGGTCCGTTCGCCGGCGGCCGGTTCGTACAGTTCGTAGCCGCGCGCGTTCGGCAGGAGCGCCACGGGCTGCCCGGAGTCGCGGCGGAAGGCCAGGATCGGCCCGGCCGGGCGCTTCCACCACGCGTCGCGCAGGAGCACGCGGCGCACGCGAATCCGCGAGGCCCGCGCGATGCCCGCCACGGCGTCCGGGGCCGACCGCGCGGC
>JAHCJK010000119.1 GCA_026184295.1 Planctomycetota bacterium | reverse complement strand
GCTGCTGGCGGCCGTGCCGCTGCGCGCGAAGGCGCTGGACCACGGCGATATCAAAAAGTCGGCCGACCGCGCCGCGAACTGGCTGATCGCCCAGCATAATCTGGCCGACGGAACCTTCGGCAAGTCCAAGGCCGGCAAGGAACCCGGCGTCGTGGGCCTGATCCTGTACGGCCTGCTGGAACACCCGCGCCATTACACCGAATCGCACGGCCCCTTCATCACCCTGCCGATCAAGTACCTCAAGAAGTGCCAGAAGGAAAGCGGCGCGATCGCCATCGACGGGCGCGACACCTACAACACCGCCCTGGCGGTGCTGGGCCTGGCCGCGACCAACAACACCGCGCACCGCATCGAAGTGATGTCCGCGCGCGAGTACCTGGCGAAGTGCCAGGCGAAGGACGGCGGCTTCACCTACGGCGACGGCTTCCGCGGCGGCGGCGACCTGAGCAACACCTGGTTCGGGCTCTTCGGGCTCAACGGCGGCAAGGTCGCTCCCGACACGCTGACCGGCGCGCTGGATTTCATCCGCCGCTGCCAGGACAACCCCGAGACCAACCCCGATATGGCCGCGAAGAAGGGCGAAGGCACCGGCGGCTCGTACTACAAGCCCGGCAAGAGCGAAGTGGGCACCTACAAGACCCGCGACGGCTCGGAAGTCCCCACGCCCTACGGTTCGATGACCGCGGCCAGCCTGGAGGCGTACATCGTCTGCGGCCTGAAGCCCGACGCGCCCGAAGTGGTCGCGAACCTGAACTGGTTCAAGAAGCACTTCTCCGCGAAGGAGAACCCCGGCGCCGGCATGCAGGGCTACTACTACTACGCTTTCGCCGCCGCGCGCGCCTTCACCGCCGCCAAGGTCAAGGAGATCGAGATGGCCGACGGCAAGAAGGTGAACTGGGCGCTCGCGCTGGGCGAACAGCTTATTGCGCTGCAGAACAAGGGCGAGGAAGCCGAAGGCGGCGTGCCTATGCTGGGCAGCTTCGCCAATAAGGAGGCGCGCTGGATGGAAGACGACCCGGTCCTGGCCACGGCCTACGCGCTGGCCACCCTGGACCTCTGTTACGAAGCCGCAAAGCATTAATAGGATTAGGTTAAAGAACTTGAACGATTTTCCCATGCCCTGCGTTAATACAAGGAGAGGAACCCTGATGATCCGTCCCATGTTGCTGAGCGTCCTCCTGGGCGCCCTGATCCTGGCGGCCGCTCCGTGCCGCGCCGAGGAGCCCGCTCCGGCGCCGGCTCCCAAGCCCGCCGAGCCCCCCAAGGAAGAAAAGCCTCCGGCCGCGCCGCCCGCGGCGCCGGCCGCCAAGCCCGGCACCAAGGCCGCGGCGATCGAAGCGGCCAAGAAGGCCGCCGCGTACCTGATCAAGAACGCCAACGACGACGGCACCTACGGCCAGGCCCGCACCAAGGGCCTGCCGGGCATCGTCGCGCTGGCGGCCTATGCCATCGCCAAGAGCCCCGAGGCGCCGACGGAAGAGAAGCTCCCGGCGCTGTCCAAGTCGGCGGCGTACCTGATCTCCAAGCAGCAGGAGAGCGGCGCGATCGCAATTCCGCAGATGGGCCTCGAGAACTACAACACCTCCTGCGCGATCCTGGCGCTGAAGGCGCTCAACAATCCCAAGTACGAAGAGCCGCTGCAGAAGGCGCTCAAGTACGTGCTCGAATGCCAGCTCGACGAGGGCGAAGGCTACACCGCGAAGGAACACGACGGCGCGTTCGGCGCGTTCGGCTACGGCAACTCGAAGCGCGGCGACCTCTCGAACACCTCCTTCTCGCTCGACGCGCTGAAGGCGATGGGCGTGAAGGAAGACTCGCCCGCCTGGAAGAACGCGATCGTCTTCATCAAGCGCTGCCAGGACGCCGAGACCAACGACAGCAAGCTGATGCAGGGCGGCGACAACAGCGGCGGCATGGTGTACCTGCCCGGCGACAGCGAGTTCGGCGAGATCAAGACCCGCAGCGGGAAGGAATTCCCCAAGCCCTACGGCAACATGACCTACTCGGGCATCAAGTCGCTGATCTACTGCGGCGTGAAGGCCGACGACGCCGAACTGCAGCTCGCCTGGAAGTGGATCAAGAACAACTACAGCGCGACCGAAGTGCCCGGCGGCAAGGGCCCCCAGGGTTACTTCTACTACGCGGTCGCGATGGCCAAGGCGTTCACCGCCGCGGGCATGACCGAGATCACGCTCGCCGACGGCAAGAAGGCCGCCTGGGCCGTGGACCTGACGACGCACCTCGAATCGCTCCAGAAGCCGGACGGTTCGTTCGCCAATTCGGATCCGCGCTGGATGGAATCCGATCCGGTGCTGGCGACGGCGTACGCGCTTCAGGCGCTGAACATCAGCATCGCGTCGCTGAAGGACTGACGCGGCAACCGAGTTCCCCGCCGGCCCCGCTGCGGGGCCGGCGGGACTCCTAACGTGGGAAGGACCGTATGGACCGGCGCATCTTGATCCTCGCGGCCGCGCTGCTCTGCGCGGGCACGGCGCTTCGCGCCGCCGACCAGGAAAAGGACAAGCACGACAAGAAGGATACGAAGGACGCGCAGGCCGAGGCCAAGGACGCCGCGCCCGAATCCGGCGGCAACAAGGTCTACCTCGACGGCTGGAGCTATTCGCGCGAACGCAAGACCATCACCGGCTCCAACAAAGTCACCGCCCGCCTGACCCTCAAGAACGTCTCCGAGGCCGACCTGGCCAACGTCGGCGTCTCGGTCACCTTTCATTCGGGCCTGGGCGAGAACGTCGGCGGCCCGCTGACCCAGAGCCTGGGCACGGTGAAACCCAAGGAATCGAAGCAGATTCAGGTGGCGGGCGAGTTCATCCCCGTCTTCGGCGGATACGAAGTCGTCGTCACCTACGGCGGCGGCAAGGAAATCTGGCAGTGCAATTCGGACCTGGGCAACCCCGAACCGAAAGCCGGCAAGGGTCCCGACAACGGCGCGTGCCTGGTGCTGCTGGGCACCGAAGTCGGCCCGGACAAGTTCAACCGCCTGGCCGGGCAGTTGCGCATCAAGAACACCGGCAAGCAGGAAGCCAAGAACTGCAAGGTCAACATCGTCTACTACGCGGCCGTGCCCATGAAGGACCCCAAGAAGCCGGACGCGATGAAGGCCCTGAAGGTGGGCGAATGGTCCGGACCGCTGGGCGACGGGAAGTTCCCCGGCGCGGCCGAACGGGTCGTCCCGCTCACCGTGCCGCAGCCGATGCCCAAGGGCGCGGTGCATTACGAGATCAAGGTCGCCTGCGACGAGATCGCGCTGGAACAGCAGATGAGCGGCGGCGAGTTCCAGAACCTGAACGACCTCGAAGCGGCCAAGTTCGCGTTCAAGCGCAGCGGCGCCAAGCAGGAAAACCTGGACGTCGCCTGCGCGCTGCGCAACGGCATGTCCGAAGGCCTGAGCGGCATCAAGCTGACCATCCAGTTCTTCCTCACGGAAAAGGGCGAGAAGAAGCTGGTGAAATCGCACACGCAGGAAGTCCCCGGAACGCTGGCCGCGGGCGCGGTGCAGAACGTGGCCTTTACCATCGCCGGGATGCCCAAGTACGACGCCTTCGAGCAGGCGCTGGAATTCGGGAAGGCCGGCGGCGCGGCCGCGCAGGGGTCCAAGCCGGCCAAGGAACCGGTCTTCACCAACGCCAAGACGGTGGAGGTGCTCCTCAAGACCTTCAACACCGCCGACGACGGAACGGTGAGCATCGTCTGCGCCGCGCGCAACGGCTGCGACCATACGGTGAAGGACATCCAGGTGATCGTGCACTTTTTCGATGCGGCGGGCAAGGAAGTCGCCACCGGCGTCAAGATTCTGCCCGATTCGGCGCCCAGCGGCGAAGTGCGCAACTTCATCCTGCGCGCCGAGAACGCGAAGGGCTACGCGAATTACCGGAGCGAAGTGAAATTCGAGCGGGAAAAGCCTCTGACCGATACGGCCGGAGCCACCCCATGACGGAGCGGAGAGCGCACGACGCCATGCGTTACCAGCAGCGGTTGAACGTCTCGTTCGCGTACGACGTGGTCTTCACGCGCGACCTTTTTGCGGAAGACAACGCCGCGCTGGCCGGCGTGCTGCCGCCGTCGGAGACGCCGCACAAGGCCGCCGTCTTTATCGATCAGGGCGTGCTCGACGCGACCCCCGGGCTGGCCGCGCGGATTTCCGCCTGGTGCGCGAAGCACGCGGACCGCGTCGCGCTCGCCAGCGCCCCGGTGACCGTGCCGGGCGGCGAAGCGGTGAAGAACGACCTGACGTTCGTGCAGCGCATGACCCACCAGTTTCAGCGCCTGGAACTCTGCCGGCATTCCTTCGTGATCGCCGTCGGCGGCGGCGCGGTGCTCGACGCGGTCGGCCTCGCCGCGGCGGTCTTCCACCGCGGCATCCGCCTGATCCGCGTGCCCACGACCGTGCTCTCGCAGGACGATTCGGGCATGGGCGTGAAGAACGGCATCAACCTCGACGGCGTGAAGAACCTGATCGGCGCGTTCGCCCCGCCCTACGCGGTGCTCTGCGACCTGCAGTTCCTGACGACGCTGGAAAGGCGCGACTGGTGCGGCGGCGTGAGCGAGGCCTTCAAGGTCGCGCTGATCAAGGACGCCGCGTTCCTGGCCGAACTCGAAGCGCTGGCCCCGCGCATCGCCGCGCGCGACCTCGACGCCATGGCGCGCGTGGTCGAACGCTGCGCGGTCCTGCATCTCGACCACATCGCCGGCGGCGGCGATCCCTTCGAGAGCGGCTCGGCGCGCCCGCTGGACTTCGGCCACTGGTCCGCGCACAAGCTCGAATCGATGAGCCGGAACGCGATCCGCCACGGCGAAGCCGTCGGCGTCGGCATCGCGCTCGATCTCTTCCTCTCCGCGAAGATGGGCCTGATTACCGAGGCCGAACGCGACCGCGTCTGCGCCGCGATGGAGGCCGCCGGCCTGGACCTCTGGCACCCGATGCTGGCCAGGCCGCACGCCGAACTGGGCCTGGAAGTGGTCAAAGGCCTGGAAGAATTCCGCCAGCACCTCGGCGGCCGCCTGACGCTGGCCATGCCCGACGGCCTGGGCCGCAAGCGCGACGTCCACGCCCTCGACCACGCCCACATCCGCGAAGGCGTCGCTTGGCTCGCCGCGCGCGCGGGGACAACGCTGGAAGAAGCGCAGCGCAAGCAGGTCCGCGAGACGGCCTGATACGCCGTTCATTCGAGGCCTGTCGATAGGCGACGCGTCTAAACCGTCTCGCTGATTTCGACGCTTCCGGTAATCACGCGCACATCCGCTCGCGCATCCAAGACCACCCAATCCTCGCTGCCGTGCAGTTCGACCCGAAGGTCGGCATCCGTCCACTCCAGCGGCGCATGTATGAACAGCGGATCAATGCATGCGATCCGCAGGAAACCTTTTACACCCTTTCGATACAATTCGATTCCGAGCGTCCGGTGCGAAACCGTCAACTCCTTGATTCGCGCGTCCGCTCCTCGCCAGCGATTCAAGAGCGTCGGGAAATGGCGAAGGATATCCAAGCGCCGAGCATTGCGATCGGGGGATGGCTCTTGACCCATGCGTCCTCCTGTGGCTTGCGCCTGTCTGAGAGTCGCCTTCGCTGCGACATGCCGGCGTAGTTCCGCCGCTCCGAGCGGTCACGGCTTCTTCGGCATCGGGAAATCCGCATAGAGCACCGCGTCGCCGGTCTCCCCCGCCCTCGCCGCCACCGTCCCGTCTTCCAGAATGATGCGGCTGCACCCGTAGCCCTGCCAGTCGGCGGCCTCGGCGTCGGCCTCCGTGATCGCCCAGTTCGCGCCGACCAAACGCACGCCCCAGTCGCGCGCTTTCTCCGGCAGCATCTCGTCGAACCACTTCTTCGCGTTCGGGCAGACCCAGCCGATGGGATACAGAATCGTCGTCGCGCCCTTCTGCTTGAGCTGCTCGGGGACGCCGTTGCTGAGGTCGAAGCAGATCATCAGGCCCAGCGTGCCGAACTCGGTCTCGCACAGCCCAAGGCCCTGGTCGCCCGGCTGCGCCCAGGTGGCCTCGCCCACGGGCCACGGGTGCAGTTTGCGGTAGTGGCAGCGCATGCGGCCATCCGGCCCCAGCAGCACCGCCGTGTTGAAGTAGTCGGTCTTGCTCTCGCGCTCCGCCTTCTCCAGCAGCGAGACTTCCAGATAAATCTTCAACTCCCGGGCCAGCGCGGCGAAGAACTCCGTCGTCGGCCCCGGCACGGGTTCGGCCACGCCGGCTTCCTCGATCGACCGGCCGTCTTTGGGATTGGTGCGCCGAACCGGATCGCGCCACGCGGTCTGCAGGTCGTGCGACATGTAACCCGGCACGGCGGCCTCGGGCATCACCACGATCTGCGCGTGATGCGCGGCGGCCTCGCGGATGTAGTTCGCCAGGCGTTCGCGGTTGCCCTTCACGTCGCCGAACGTAGAGACAAACTGGATCGCGGCCACGCGATACTTGCCGGGCGCGGGCGGCGTGGAAAACGGATCGGCCTCCGCCGGGGCATGGCGATCTGCGTCCGCCTTGGCCCTGCGGGCCTCGGCCTCCGCGTCGGCCTTCGCGCGCTGCTCGTTCTGCGAGCGCATCATCGTGACCGCGAAAAATACCATGAAGACGAAGTCGAACGCGAAGAAGAGCACCCACGCCCAGACGGGCAGCGCCGCGAGGCCCTTCGGCGCGGGGCGTTCCGGCTTTGCCGGGCGCTCAGGATTCGATTCGGTCATGGCGCTTGGGGGCCTCGGTCTCGGTGCCGGGCGTCGGAGGCCGGACGCCTTCCGTTTTCGCGGCCTTGCCGCGGTCGCGGTCGATGGCCAGGGCCAATCCGGCGAGCGCCAGGCTGAGGATCACGCTGCGGATGGCCTGCTTTTCGAACGCGGGGCCGAGCCGCAGGTAAAGATAGAGGCCGATCAGCAGCAGAACGCCGGCGAGGATCATCATCACCAGCGCCGTCACGCGCGCGACGGTGCCCGGCAGCTTGGTGGACCGCACCGGATCGGTGAGCCTCACGCGGGCCCCTCGCTTTGTTCGTGCCGGCGCGCGCCGGCGGCCGGCCGCTTAGTGGCGGAAGTGGCGGATGCCGGTCGTCACCATCGCCAGGCCCAGCCGGTCGCACGCGGCGATCACGTCGGGATCCTTCACGCTTCCGCCGGGCTGGACCACGGCGGTCACGCCCGCCTTCGCGGCGGCTTCCACGCCGTCGGGGAACGGGAAGAACGCGTCGCTGGCCATCACCGCGCCCTGCGCGCGCCCGCCCGCCTTCTTCGCGGCGATCTCGACGCTGTCCACGCGGCTCATCTGCCCCGCGCCCACGCCCACGATCGCGCGGCCCTTGGCGAAGACGATCGCGTTCGACTTCACGTGCTTGCAGACCACCTGCGCGAACTTGAGCGTCGCGAGTTCCTCGGGCGAGGGCTCGCGCTGCGTCACCGTCTTCAGGTTCGCCCATTCGTCCTCGACGATGTCGCGGTCCTGCACCAGCAGGCCCCCGGCGATGACGCGGACGTCGCGCAGGCTCTTCGAACGCGATTCGCCGAATTCGCCGGTCTCCACCAGGCGCACGTTCTTGCCCCACTTCATGCGCGTGGTCAGGATCTCGACGGCCTCGCGCGTAAAGAGCGGCGCGATGACGGCCTCGACGAACTTGTCCGGCTGCGCGATCGCGTCGGCCACCGAGGCGTCCACCTTGCGGTTCAGCCCGATGATGCCGCCGAAGGCGCTGAGCGGGTCGCCCGAATGCGCGGCCTGGTACGATTCGAGCAGCGTCTCGCCCACGGCGGCGCCGCAGGGGTTGTTGTGCTTGATCACGCAGGCGGCGGGCGGCGCGAAGTCCTTCACGATCTCCAGCGCAGCGGCGAGGTCGAGGATGTTGTTGAAGCTCAGTTCCTTGCCGGAAAGCTGGCGCGCGTCGGCGACGTTGACTTCGGGGCAGCCGGGCACGGTGTAGAACGCGGCCTTCTGGTGCGGGTTCTCGCCGTAGCGCAGGGTCTGGCGCAGCGCGCCGTGCAGCGAGAGCGTCGGCGCCGCGTCGTGTTCGCCCAGGCCTTCCAGGTAGGCGCAGATCGCCGCGTCGTAGCGGCTGGTGCTGGCGAAGACCTTCGCGGCCAGGCGCAGGCGCGTCTCGCGGCGCGTCTCGCCGCCGTGCTCCTGCATCTCGCGCAGCACTTCGGCGTAGTCGAGCGGGTCGCAGACGACGGTGACGGACTCCCAGTTCTTGCTGGCGGAGCGCAGCATCGCCGGGCCGCCGATGTCGATCTGTTCGATGGCCTCGTCCACCTGGATGCCGGGCTTCGCGATCGTCTGTTCGAACGGATAGAGGTTCACGACGACGAGGTCGATGGCGCCGATGCCGTGTTCGGCGGCTTGCGCGCGGTGTTCTTCCAGGTCGCGCCGGTAGAGCAGCCCGCCGTGAATCTTGGGGTGCAGCGTCTTCACGCGCCCGTCCATCATCTCGGGAAAGCCGGTCACTTCGCTGATGTCGCGCACGGCCAGGCCGGCCTCGCGCAGCTTCTTGGACGTGCCGCCGGTCGAGACGATCTCGACGCCCAGCGCCGCGAGGCCCTTCGCGAAGTCCTCGACGCCGGCCTTGTCGAACACGCTGACGAGCGCACGCTGAATCTTGGGCATGAATCCTTCCTTTTCACCACGGAGACACGGAGGGCACGGAGAACGGCTTTCTTCTAGTCGAATTCGCGAAAATGTAAAAGGCGCGCTACTTGGCCTTGCTGCCCTTCGACTGGCCCTTGGCAATCGAGAGCGACGTGAACGCGCCGCCCTTGCGCGCCTTGGCGAGCAGCACCACCTGCCCCGCGTGGTAGGCGACGTGCGCGAGCGCGCGTTCCAGCGCCAGGATGACCGTGTGCGGGTGGCCGCGAATGGTGACGACGCGCAGCAGGTCCGCGGGCGTCAGGCCGTCCAGCACCGCCTGGAGCGCGGTCCAGCCCTTCTCCCAGCTCTGCATCAGTTCCGCGCGCGTAACGCCGCGTTCCTCGAACTCGCCGTCGCGGTCGCGCCAGGCCTTCTCGCCGTCGGTGGTGAAGAAGTCCGTCCAGCGCGACTGCAGGTTCCCGCCCAGGTGCTTCACGATCAGCGCGATGCTGTTCGAGTCCGCATCGGGCTTCCAGAAAAAGTCCTCGTCGCCGGCCTGTTCGAGCGCCTTTTCCACGAGCGTGCGGTAGCGCGCGAACTCGGCGCGGATGGCCTCGATGAACTCGAGGTCGCTGGACGGCTGCGGCATGCTGGGCTCCCTGCGCGGACGAAAGGCGCGGCGTGGCTCAGTCGATCTTGACCGTGGCCTCGGCGTTCGGGTCCGCGGCGGCTTCGATCACGCCGATCATGTCGCTCTCGCAACCGGCCTTGCGCAGCGTCTCGCGGATCGCATTGGCGTTGAATTCCGGGCAGACCAGCGTCATGCCCACGCCCATGTTGAACGTGTCGTACATCTCGGCCTCTTCGACGTCGCCGGCCTTCTGGATCGCCTGGAAGACGGGCGGCACCGGCCACGAACCTTTGCGCAGGTGGATCACCAGGCCGTTGGGGATCGTGCGCGGGATGTTGCCCGGCAGGCCCGAGCCGGTGATGTTCGCCAGCGCCTTCACGATCTCCTTCACGCGGTAGTTCCCGATCACCGCGCGCACGGCCTCGGCGTAAATCCGGGTCGGTTCGAGCAGTTCCTCGCCGACCGTGCGGCCGAATTCGGGCAGGACCTGGTCGAGCTTGTAGCCCGCGCGTTCGAGCAGCGCCTTGCGCGCGAGGCTGTAGCCGTTGGAATGCAGGCCGGAGGAGCGGATGCCGATCACCACGTCGCCGGGGACGACCTTCGAGCCGTCGATCACCTTCTCGCGTTCGGCCACGCCGACGCAGAAGCCGGCCAGGTCGTATTCGCCCGCGGGGTACATGTCGGGCAGGCTGGCGGTCTCGCCGCCCAGCAGCGCGCAGCGCGACTGGTGGCAGCCTTCCACGATGCCCTTGACGAGCGCCTCGCAGACCGCGGGATCCTTTTTGCCCATGCCGATGTAATCGAGGAAGAAGAGCGGCTGCGCGCCCTGGACGATCAGATCGTTCACCGACATGGCCACGAGGTCGATGCCGACGGTGTCGTGCTTGTTCATGGCGAAGGCGACCTTGAGCTTGGTGCCGACGCCGTCGGTGCAGGCCATCAGCACCGGGTCCTTGTACTGCCCTTGCAGGAGCTTGACCTCGCCGCCCATGCTGAAGAGGCCCGCGAAGCCGCCGACGCCGCTCATCACTTCGGGACCGTAGGTGCTGCGCGCGAGCTGCCCGATGCGTTCGGCCACGGCGTCGCCCGCGTGGATGTCCACGCCGGCGTCCTTGTACGTAAGACCCTTCTTTTTGCTCACGGGCGTCGGGTTCCTGGTAGGGAGCGTATTCGGTGCGCGCCGATGTCCGGCGCGGCGAAGCCCAGCATCCTAGATCGCGCCGCGCGCGCAAGACCAAACCGCGTCAGCCGATCTCCATGCCCAGCTTGTTCATGGTGTCCACGGGCGGCACGGGATACTTGCCCGTCCAGCAGGCGCTGCAATAGTTCTTCGAAGGCTGCGACATGGCCATCTGCAGGCCTTCGACGCTGAGGAAGCCGAGCGAATCGACGCCGAGATAATCGCGGATCTCCTCGACGCTCTTGTTGTTCGCGATCAACTGCGTGCGTTCGGGAAAATCGATGCCGTAATAACAGGGATTGCGGATCGGCGGGCACGAGATGCGCAGGTGAATCTCCCGCGCGCCGGCCTGCCGCAGAATCTTGGCCTGCTTGCGGAACGTGGTGCCGCGCACGAGCGAGTCTTCGACGACCACGCAGCGCTTGCCGTCCACCACCGACTTGACGACGTTGAACTTCATGTCCACGACGGTCTCGCGTTCGATCTGCGCGGGCTTGATGAAGCTGCGGCCGACGTAGTGGTTGCGGATGAAGCCGGTGTCGAGCGGGATGCCGCTCTTGCGCGAATACCCGATGGCCGCGACGTTGCCCGAATCGGGCACCGAAAAGACCACGTCGGCCTGCACGGGATGCTCGACGGCCAGGCGTTCGCCCAGGCGCAGCCGCACGTCGTGGACGCTGTCGCCGAAGATGCGCGAGTCCGGGCGCGCGAAATACACGTGCTCGAACATGCAGTGCGCGGACTTGATCTCTTCGGGCCTGGCGAAGGTGGCGGAGCGCACGCCTTCGGAATCGATGGTGACGATCTCGCCCGGCTCAATCTCGCGGTCGAAGCGCGCGCCCACCTGGTCGAGCGCGCAGGTCTCGCTCGCTACGACGTAGCCTTCGCCGATGGTGCCGAGCTGCCCCGGGGTGATGATCTTGCCCAGCATCAGCGGGCGGAAGCCCTGCGGGTCGCGCGCGGCGATCATGCGGTCGCGGGTCATGAAGAGGAAGCTGTAGGCACCCTTGATCAGGCGCAGGCAGTGGCCGATGGAGTCCTTGCGGCCGGCGTGTTCGGGGCGCGCGAGCAGGTGGACGATGATCTCGCTGTCGGTCGAGGTCTGGAAGATCGAACCGTACGCTTCGTACTCGTCGCGCAGGGTCCGGGCGTTCACCAGATTGCCGTTGTGCGCGACCGCGATCAGGCCGTGCGAGTAATCGATCACCAGCGGCTGGACATTGGTGATGCGGCTGCTGCCGGTCGTCGAATAGCGCACGTGGCCGATGGCCATGTGCCCGGGCAGGTCGGCCAGGTCGCGTTCGTGAAAGACCTCGGTGACGAGGCCCATGCCCTTCTTGGAGCGGATTCTCTTGCCGTCGGAGACGACGACGCCCGCGGATTCCTGGCCGCGGTGCTGCAGCGCAAACAGGCCCAGGAAGGTCTTCGCGGCAGCGTCGGGAACGTTGTAGATGCCGAAAAGCCCGCAGTGGTGGCCGACCAGGTCTTCCACGTTACGGCCTCACGGGTTTAGAGGAGCGGGCGTCGTGCGACGGCCGGGACGCCTCACAGAACGAAAACGATTATGGCGTGGGTTCCGCCGTTCGCAAGCAGCGAGAAAAAAGTTTGGACCGAGTGGCGGTTTCCGACGATTCTGCGCAGAAAAAAACAGGGCGAACCTTGCGGTCCGCCCTTCGAATTTCAGGCTTCTTGCGCTCGCGGTTTAAAAGGCTTAGTCCGCGAACTTGATGTAGGTAATTTTGATTTCGAGCTGGCCTTTGACGATTTCGGGCGCGTTGAACTCGACTTTGTTCAGCGCCGAACCGGCCTTCTCCGGCGGCGGGACGCTTTCGAAGCCGCGCGCGTCCTTCATCACGATGCGGTGCTCGACGGTCTTGTTCGAAGCCACCGGCACGTAAAGCGTAAGTTCCAGCGCGGCCAGGCGGCGCTTGCCGTTGTTGGTCACGCGCACCAGCCCGGAGACGCGGTCCGAATCGACCTGCAGGGCCTGCGAGATGCCGATCTGGCCGGCGTAGTCGGCGATGTCGCGGCTGGCTTCTTCGCGATCCTCGGTCTCGACCGATTCGCCGTTGATCGTCAGGATGATGGGCTTGCGGTTGCGCTTCTCTTCGGCACGCGGCTGGTCGGAAGAGAGCGTAACGGGGTCCGCTTCCTTCTGCGCTCCGCCCGGATTCACCACGGTCACATGGCCGGTCTTGCGGTCGACCTTGACCAGGACGCCGTTAAGGACTTTGAAATCGTAGCGGAACTCCTGCTCGGTCCGTTCGCCTTCGGGCGCGGGCTTCGGGCGGACGGGTTCTTCCGTTTCCGCGCGAACGGTCCCGGCGAGGCCGGCGAGCACGACTGCGAGGCACATCCCTTTGCTGAGCGTCATCTGTTCGTACCCTCAGGCCAGCATGCCGTGGGCTTTTTCACGCACCGTCAGGACGGGACAGGGGCATTCGCGAACGACGCGTTCCGCCACCGACCCGAAAATCAGATGCCTGAAGCCCGTGCGTCCATGCGTAGCGATCACGACCACATCGGCGTCGATGTCCTTCGCCGCTGAAATGACTTCCGTCGCAACCACCCCCCGCCGCAGGTGTGTCTGAGCCTTCACACCCGACGGCACCTGCTTGAGCACTTCACCGAGCTTCTTCTTGCGGTCCTCGACCAACCCCTCGATCAGCACCGTCGGATCGAAAGGCGCCCCGTCGTAGACGAACTGGGCGTAATACAGACTGTCCTCTACGACGTGAACAATGTGAAGCTCGGCCTTGTACTCCTGGGCCAGACTGATCGCATACGGCAAGGCCTTGGCCGCCGCATCCGAGAAGTCCGTTGACACCAGCACTTTGCCGACTTTGATCACCGACATTCAACTCCCGGCCGCATCTCAGCGACGACATCGCTGCGGCCAACGGACAGTTTCGAACGTTCTCGTAAAGGCATTTACCTGAAAATAAATGTTTAACACCTATTCCAGAACGCGCAACCCTAAAACGATGCGCCATGCGAAATTTTTGCACGTCGTTCAATCAGAAGTACAACCAATCCCCTAATTTGTGGCTATTTATCCTTCTGCTTGAAGAAGTCGGTCCCGAACTTCTTGTCGGATTCGCGGATATAGCCGCCCGCGCTGTCGCGGTCGGTTTTGGGGAAGGCCTTCTCGTATTCCAGGTCCTGCGGGCGGGTCGGCGGGGGGTTCTCGCGGCCCAAGGCCTTCTCGACCGAGAGCGCCGGGCGCGGATAGGCCTTCTTGACCAGGTTCAGTTCCCGCATCTTCTTGATCTTGTCCATGTACTCAGGATCGTTGGGCTCGATCAGTTCCTCGTCGATCTGCGGCGGCAGGCGGTCGAAGTTCGCGTTGTACCATTCGATGTACTTGCGCAGGCCTTCCTGGACCATCGGCTTGTCGGGCTCGACGTTGATGAACGACTCGCCCGTCACGTTCGCCAAGGACACCTTGAGCGCGCGCACGAAGAGCACCTGATACGTGGGGGCCTCGCCGTCTTTGTCTTCGGGCATCACCGAGTACAGGGCTTCGATAAGCTGCTTGGTGGCGGTGCGCGCGCGCAGATCGCCCAGCATGCTCGCGTAAGCCGCGCGGGCTTCGACGCGCTTATGCATCAGCCCGTCCACGGCGGCGGCGATGGCCTTGTTGCCCATCTTGGCCAGGTCGCCCTTGGCGGCCTCGCGGGCATTGGGATCGTCGGTGTCGAGCCGTTCGGCGACGTCCTCGATCAGCTTCTTTTCTTCTTCGGTGTAGTCGGGGCGGTTCTTCTTGGCTTCCTTCTTCTCCCCGCCCTCTTCGCCCTCTTTCTTTTCGGCGGGATCGCCTTCCTTCTTTTCGCCTTCCTTGCCTTCGGGAGGCTTCTCGCCGGTCTTGCCCTCTTCCTTCTTGCCTTCCTCTTTCTTGCCTTCTTCCTTCTTGGGCACGCTCGGCTTGGCGGTGTCGGGGCCCTTGGGCACGGGCGCGGGCTCGGGGGCCTTAGCGACCAGGGTCTCGGACGTGGGGCGCTTGTCGTAGACGATGATGTCGATGTTCGCGCGGTTGATGGACCGGAGCGCGCCCGAACCTTCGACCTTGATGACCACGGCGTTGTCGCTTTCCTCCACGACCTTGCCGTTGATCTCGTCCCCGTTCTTGAGGAAGATCGTGTCGGCCATCGCCGGCGCCACGAACGCAAGGAACAGGCCGGCCACCATCGCTAGCGCGCGCTTCATTGAAGTCACTCCTTCCGGGGGCGGCTTTCACCCGAGATATAGGACGCCCCGCGCCCGATTCCGCTGCTACTTCTTCAGATCGTCGGAACTATAGAGCCAGTTGCGAATCGCGCCGCCCGTGCCCTTGCCGTGCTCGACCAGTTCCTTGGCGCCGAACCAGAGTTCCAGTTCGCGCGCGGCCGATTCGGGGCTGTCGGAGGCGTGGATGAGGTTGTTCTGCATGCTGAGCGCGAGGTCGCCGCGGATGGTGCCGGGAGGCGCCTTCAGGCCCGAGGTCGGCCCGACCAGGTTGCGCACGACTTCGATCGAACCGTTGCCCTCGACCGCCATCACCACCACCGGGCCCGACGTGATAAAGGAAACCAGGCTGCCGAAGAACGGCTTCGCGCTGTGTTCGGCGTAGTGCTTCTCCGCGACGGACTTCTCGACGTTGATCAGCTTCAGGGCCACCAGGCTCAGCCCCTTGCGCTCGAAGCGCGCCAGGATCTCGCCCACCAGTCCACGCTGCACGCCGTCCGGCTTGACGATCACAAGAGTTCGTTGATTCAGAGCGCTCAATGCATTCTCCCCTTTTTAAAGTACGATCGCACGGCGCAACGCCGACCCTAAGAACATCCCCACATGGTTAGATGCCGAGGCCTTGCGCTTTGTGCAAACAAAATGTAGCTTGGACCCACCGCTCGTGCAAGGTCTTGCCCAAAAAGGAATCAAGAAGGCTCGTTCGCCGCGGCACAGGTGCGTTGGAGGTCCCCATGCCAACCCGGATGGTTCTCAAGATCGGTGCAGCGTCCTTTCCCGGGACGTTCAACGATTCGCCCACCGGCCAGGCGCTGGCGAAGCGGCTGCCGTTCAAGGTGCGCATGAGCCGCTGGGGCGAAGAGTATTACGGCAACGTGGGCAAGGACTTGGGCGTTCCTGAAGCCCCCGACGCGCGCGCTTTAATGAAGGTGGGCGAACTCGCCTACTGGCTGCCCGGCAACGCGCTCTGCATCTTTTTCGGACCCACGCCGGCCAGTGCGGGGCAGGAGCCGCGCGCGGCCTCGCCCGTCAACCCGGCCGGGATGCTCGACGGCGACTGCCGCGAGGCCCTCCGCCTCTTGGGCGGTTCCATCCAGGTGTCCGTCGAGGCGGCTCCGTAGTCTCCTTATAAGGATAAGAAAGCCGTCCGCGCGAAGGCCCATGCCCATGCACGAGCCTCCGCGCGCGACGCCGTTCAGGCCGGGGCCGGTTTGTTCTCCTTGAGGGGCTTGATCACGCGCACGCCCGGGCCTTTGCGCGTCTTTTCGTACGAGCCGCGGTGGTAGTCGTCGATCGGCAGCGTCGTGGTGCAGACGGCGTCCGCGAAGAGCGCCTGCACCAGCTTGCGCACGTCCTCCTTTCGTTCGGCGGTGAGCAACCCGGCGAAATACGATTCGCCGAGGTCGCCCTTGCCCGGATGGATCACGTACTCGAACGCGGCCTGCGGGGGCGTCTCGGGCAGCTTGGCGCGCCACGCGACGTAATAGGTCTTCATGCCCGGCGGTTCGCCGCCGAACAGACTCGTGAGCCAGCTCATGCGCATTCCTTTCATGCACGCGCGCGGCGGTTCGACCGTGCGAACGCCGGGCCATGCGTCATCGGGGTTGGGCTTGAGGAACGGCTCAGGCGAGCGGCGGCGCGCGGCTCTGGCGGGTCGTCTGCGGCGCGCGGGAACGTTCGCTCCGCGGCAATCGCACGCGGGCGGCCAGGGCGTCCTGCCCCCGGACCGCGCGGCGGAACGCGGAAGGCGCGACCGCGCAAGGGTCCCACTTGCCTTCGGCCGATTTCTTGCCGCTGGATTCGCAGAGGTGCAGCGCGCTGAGGCTCGCCTGGGTGATGGCGCATTTCGGCGCGCCCGGGCGGAGGTCCGGCAGGCGCGGCGAGGCGGCGAACCAGAACGCGCCGAGCAGGCTCAGCGCTTGGAGCAGGCGGCGGTTGGCCATCGCGGCGAGTCTAACGCGCGCCGCTCGCCGCGCAGCCGCGATTTTCGCGCGCGCGCCGGCTAGATGCCCTTCAGGAACCGGCCCGCGTAGCCCACCAGTTCCACGTAGCCGCGCCCGCTTACCTTTTTATCGCCGACCGTGCCTTCGAACCGGCACAGGCCTTCCCAGTAGTTCACGCCGGTCGTGCCGGGCGTGGTCAGTTCCTGGCCGGGCAGCAGCGGCGTGACGATGAGTTCCACCCTGCGCGACGGAATCGTGAGCTTCCACTTGGCCGGGTACTTCGCGGGCGCGCCCTTTTCGTCCTTGGTGCGGGGGCTCGTCCACGTCTCGAGCACCTCGATGCGGTAGTCGTCGCGCTTCAGGTGCGTCCGTTCGCCGCCGGCCGCGCGCAGCGTCCCGGAACTCTTCGGTTCGACGGAGCCGTCTTCCTTGCGCAACTGATAGAGCATCAGGTCGGCGCCGTCGTCGAGCTGCGCGCTGAACCAGTCCCAGCCGACCTGGTCCTTGCCGAGCTGCCCGCTGCCGAATTCCTGGTCGAACCACGCGAGCCCTTCGACCTTGATCTTCGCGCCGCCCGGTTCGCGCTGGAAGGTCCCCGAGGTCCGCAGCCGCGGCACGCTGACGTAGTAGCTCGCCTCGCCCGGCTCCGGGCCCTTCAGGCTCAGCCCCGGCGACTCGCCGTGCAGGAGCGGCTCGCGCTCCGGCGTCATCGTCAGGTCGAACGCGCGGCCCTGGACCTCGAAGCGCACGCGCCACGAACCGTCCGCGCCGCGCTCCAGCGTCCGGCCGAGCAGGAAGACCTTCAGGCCGCCGGTCTCCGCGCCTGCCCACGTCGAAGCCCCTCGGCACGCCGCGTGGTCGTGGAGGAACGACTGTTTCGCCACGTCCGTGCACGCGCCGTGAAAGAGAAAGAGGTCGCGCGGCGCGAGCGCCGAGACTCGCGCCGGCGCCTGCGGCGTCAGCCCCGAGCGGAACCACGTGGCTTGAAAGCCGACCTCCTCGCCCTGCTCCGTCTTCAGCGCGCCCGTCAGGTACCACCACTCCGTCTTGTACGCCGGATGCGCCCCGAAGTCCTTCGGGTACGAGAACTCGCGCGGAGCGATGGCGCGCTCGAAAGCCGGCTCCTCCGATGCGCTTCCTTCTTTTTCACCACGGAGGGCACAGAGCACCCAGAGGACGGCGCACATCCACAGCCATTTTTCACCACGGAGGCGCGGAGGGCGCGGAGAACAACCAATTGCAGCTATACTTCGCTCGATCACGTTTGTTTCTCCGCACGCATCCAATTCTTTCCGTTCCTTCAAGTGTTCGTCCGTTCTCCGTTCTCCGTGTCTCCGTGCCTCCGTGGTAAAAAGCGTCGCCGTTCTCCGCGCCCTCAGCGCCTCCGCGGTGAAAAGCGTCGCTACTCCTCCCGCAAGGCCCCCGAGATGGACTGCCGGCGCGCCAGGGCCAGAGGGACGAGCGTCGCGAGGATGCTCGCGCAGGCGGCGAGGGCGCAGGTGATCAGCACCGGCCCCCAGGGCCACGCGTAGCCGATCGTCCAGCCGAACGAACGCAGGTTCACGACGTGGATCAGGACCCACGCGAGCATCGCGCCGAGCGGCAGCGCCATCGCGACCGGAAAGAGCGTCATCAGGAGCGATTCGGCGGCGAAGAGGCGTCCGATGGCGCCGATGGTCGCGCCGAGCGCGCGCAGCGTGGCGATCTCGCGGGCGCGTTCGAGGAAGAGGCCGAAGAGCGTCACGGCGGTGCCGGCGAGCGCCATCACGGTCGCGATGATCTGAAGCAGGTACGTGACCGCGAAGGTCCGCTCGAAGACGTCGATCACGCCCGCCCGCAGATCGGCGTTGGAGCGGACGTTGAGCAGGTACTTGCCGCGGAAGGCCTCGCGCAACCGTTCCGCGACGGCCTCGCGGTCGGCGCCGGGTTCGACGTACGCGGCGACGTTGCTGACGCCGGTGTCGCCGAAGGCCGCGACGAAGGCGTCCTTGCCCGTCAGCGCATAACCGCGGTCGTAGGAGAAATCGCGGAAGACGCCGCGGACGACAAAGCGCGTCGTGCCGCCCGGCGCTCGGCTGGGGACCTCAAGCGTGTCTCCCGGATGCAGGCCGTAGTGGCGCGCAAGAGGTTCGGAGACCACGGCGTCGCCGGCGAGGGCCGCATCGAGCGCCGCGTCCGCCTCGCCTTCGAGGAACTCGAAGCGCGCGCGGCTTTCCGGCGTCGGCAGTTCCGCGCCTGCGAAGCGGAAGCTGCGGTCTCCCCGGGGCACTTCCACCGCGCGCAGCGTGTCGATGGCGCGGACGCCGGGCGTCGCCGCGATCAGCTTCACCGCTTCGTCGGGCACGCGGGCGTTCTCGCGCGAGGTCTCTTCGTGGGCTTCGCCGATGAAGACATCGGCGCGGATCGCGGTCTGGATCCAATGGCGCACTTCCAGTTCGAACGAATAGACCATCACGATCACGCCCACGGTCATCGCCAGGGCCGAACCGAGCGCCGAGGCCGCGCCGCCCGCGCGCGTGAGCGAACGG
>JAHCJK010000118.1 GCA_026184295.1 Planctomycetota bacterium | reverse complement strand
TGCTCTGTTGAAAAGCCCAAATATCCATAGGGCGAGAAGGGCGAGGTTGTGGACGACGGTGCGGAGCAGGGCTTCGCTCTCCTGGTTTTTCCAGCGGACGCTGCGCAGTTCGGATCCGAGGCAACGCTTGAAGCGGCTAAAGACGCTTTCGGCTTGCCAGCGCTGTCCGAACACGCGATGAAAAAATCGTCGCCGCATCTGCCTCCGGTATTCCGTGGGCGGCCAGCGCCGCGTCTTGGGCCCGCTCTTGGGCGGAATCACGCTGTGGGCCCCCAGTTCTTCGCGGATAAGACGGTGAATGGCTTCGGCGTCGGCGCCAGCGTCCCAGAGCGCGCGCCGGAATTTGACGCGGCGGTGGGCTTGGCGCAGCAGGTCGGGCGCTTCGCGCGTGTCGCGGCTGGGTCCTTCGGTCAGGCAGACGGCCACGATGAAATGCGAATCCAGATCGGCGCAAAGCGTCAGTTTGGGAAAGTGTAGGGCGCGCCTGCGATGCTCTGTTTTTCGGCGGAAATAATAGGAGACGTGACCGGCTTCCAGGCCGGTGCCGTCGCCGGCGATCTGCGGGTGCGGTTCGATCAGCCCGCGGCGTTGGGCGCAGCGGACGCTGTGATCGAGGAGCTGGACGAGGGCGTTTTTTTTGCCAGGCGTTCGTGCGCGCGGCAGAGCGCGGAATAGGTGGGCACGCGGGTCAGGCCGATGGCTTCGCGGAGGTCGGACCATTCGAGCAGCATCTGTTCGGTGGCGCGATAATCGAGATGGTAAAACTCGCGGATGGCGAGAATGGCAAACAGTTGCGGCAAGGTGAATTTACGAGGCGAAAAGACGTGGGAGTAAGCCGGCAGAACGCGCTGCCCGGCTTTCAGGGCTTCGCGCGCCAGCGCCAAGGCGGATTTCGTGTACGGAAGGCGTTGACCGGACATCGGGGCGTTCCTCCGCCCCCCCACGCCCCTCTGCATCGTCCATTCACGGCTTGGCCTTTAGGGCTTTTCAACAAAGCACTAAAGCCTAAATCCTGATCCCTGACCCCTGCCGTTCCGTCACTTCTTCTCGCGCAAGGCCTTCAACTTCTCGGCTTCGGGGGCCTCGGCTTTGTCGCCGGGGTTGGTGCCCAGGGACAGTTCTTCGGCGTTGGTCGCGCCGTCGCCGTCGGAATCGACTTTCTCCACGGCTTTCACGCAGGCGAGGAAGATCTCGACCTCTTCGGCGGTGAATTCGTAATCGCCTTCCTTGCCCATCAGGATCAGGAAGTCCGGCTGGCGCTGGATGTCCTTGCCGTAGGCGTTCAGGTTGTGGCCCTTGGCGTCGGCGGGGTCCTTGACTTCGTGGCAGAGCGCGCAGCCGGCCTTCTCCTTGGCCAGGCCGTAGTGCTTGCGCGTGGCCTTGAGGAAGCCTTCCTGCGCGAAGACGGGCGCGAAAAAGACCGCGGCCGGCGCGAGAACGATGCCGGCCGCGAGCAGGCCCGTGGCGATGCGGTTCACGCTACTTCTTGGCTTTCTTGCGGTATTCTTCCAGCTTCTTGGCGTCGGGCGTGCTGGCCTTGTCGCCGGGGAAGGAACCGAGGTCGAGTTCTTCCTTGTTGGTCGCGCCGTCGCCGTCGCTGTCCTTGGCTTCGATGCTCACGGCGGCCTTTTCGACGGCGGCGAGTTCGTCGTCGGTGAACTTGTGTTCGTCGTCCTTGCCGAGCGCGGGCTTGATGGCCGGGTCGGCGGCCAGGTCCTTGCCGTAGGCGTTCAGGTTTTCCTTGGTCGGTTCTTCCTTGGGCTGGAGCTGGTGGCAGAGCGTGCACTTGCCGGTGGTCGCGTCGAGTTGGTAGTGGCGGCGCACCTTCTCGAGGAACTTCTTCTGCGCCAGGACGGGAAGCGCCATGCCCACCACGACGACCAGCGCCGCCGCGAGGATCGGGGCCGTGCGAAGCGTTCTGCTCATGATTCAAAACCTCCTCTGCCGGGTGTGCACCTTGTCGGACGAACTTCGGACGCGATTGACGTTTTTTTATTCACCGAAAGCCGCCCCAACGAGAGTATTATCCAGCTTCCGTTCGTCCAGCTTTTTTTGCGCCGTGATTCGCCTAACTCGTTAGGAATTCCGTGCATGGCTGATACGCAAACGTGGAACGAGATCGCTCGGAGCTTTGCGGACCTTGAGGGGTTGGCGGCGCGCGAGGTCGCCGATTGGGGCGCGGTACGCACGTGGTGCGAAGCGATCCTGCCAAGGCTGCGTTCGCTGACGCAGGAAGAAGCCGCGGCGGCCGCGCAGGCGGGCGTGCCGAACCTCGAACGCATCCACGCGCGGCTGACCGAGCATCCCTTGATCGAAGAAGCGGCGGCGCCGGTCGTCCTGTTCGGGCGCGGGCGCGAAGAGGAAGTCCTCGCGGCCTGGATGGGGCAGTTCCAGGCCAACGTGCGAGCCGTCGGCGGGTTTGCTCGGAACGACCGCAAGATTTACCGCGAATGGATGATGGGCTGGATCGAGGGTGAGGGGGCGCACTTCCCCTTTTATCGGGCCGAACACACGCGCGACGCGGTGAAGGAGATTTACAAGCTGGCGGGGCTGCTCTCGTCCCGGCGCGCGCTGATCCGGGTGGCGCCGCGGACGTGCCTGCTGCGCGACGGCGGCGGCGACGGGCTTCGGAACTGGCGCTGCTTCGGCGAAGGCTACTTCGGCCGCGTGGGCGAAGACCTGCGCGTGTACGGCGCGGGGAACACGGTCTGGCTCGACCGGGACTTCGAGGGCGGGCTGATCGCGTTCGACTTCCAGCCCATGGCGCTGGAAGGCGCCGGCTCCGGGGCGCTCTTCGCGTTTCCCGCCGTCCCCTGCGATGCGCGCGGGTACGCGATCTCGGCCGGGCCGATGGACCAGTACAACTATGGGCTCGACACGTATCATGTCTCGCTTTGCCGGGGGAACTCGGGTATGACCAACCTGCGCCGCACGTGCGAAGGTCTGCGCATGCTTTCGACGGTCCAGCCCGATCCTTGCCGGCCCTTGGACCGCCGCTACCGCGTGGAACTGCTGCAGCACGGGCGGAGCTTCCAGGTGCACGTGGACGGGCAACTGGTGCACGCCTACGTGGACGCCGGAGTATACGGAACGCCGCGCGTGCGCGGCCGGTTCGGCCTGCGGCTCTTTTCCGCCGCGCGCGCGGACATGCGCCTGGGGCGCGTGGAAGCCTGGGCGCTCGCGCAGGGCTGAACCTAAGGAACGGCTCAGGAGTTCCCGTCATGGCCATATCGAAGGGACGCAAGATCTGCGTGGCGCTCGCGCTGCTGCTGATCGTGCTGGTGTTCGTGCTGCCGTTCGTCCTGGGGCTGTTCCTGCGGGAGACGGTCGAAAAGAAGATCGGCGAGGCCGTCAACGCGCCGGTGAAACTGGGCGGGCTTTCCGTCTCGCTGCTGATGCCCGGCGCGACGCTCTCGAACCTGGAGATCGGCGAAGCGACCGCGGCGACGGACAACCGGCCGCTGGTGGCCTTCGAATCCCTGCGCGTCAACGTCTCCTTCGGGACGGTCTTCGGCGGGGACCTGCACGTGACCGGGTTCAAATCGAAGGGCGCGCAGGTTCATCTGGCCTGCGACGAAAAAGGCGAAGCGACGCTGGCCGCGTTCCTCGACAAGATGCCGCCGTCCACGCGTACTGCGGCGCTGCCCATCGACAGCTTTTCGATGCGCGACAGCCTGATCTTCCTGCACGTCCCCAAGGCGGTGCTCGCGCCGAAGTCGTCCCTGGAATTCGAGCCGGTGCAGATCGAGGTGACCGGCCTGAACGTGGGAGACCTGGTCCTGCCGGCTCCCGGTCAGGCTGTGCCCAAGGAGCAGTGGGCGCGCATCGAAGTGAGCGAGGTTGCCATCCGGTCGCCGGTCAAGGGTCAGCCTGCCGTGGATGCGATCGCGGAGGCCGGCGAACCGATCGCCGAAGGCGTGACGCTCACGAGCATCGCCGGGCAGATCATGTTTCCCGATGCGCTGACGAAGCCCTTGAAGATTCAGGGCGTTGTCATCGATGGGCTGAACATCCGCAACGTCCTGAACAAGCCCGGTGATCCCGACACGCTGGACCGGATCATGGGCGCGCGCGGCGCGTGCCTCAAGTCGCCGCCGGCCAAGCCGGGCGAGAAAGGCATGAGCCTGGGCAACGGCGGCGTGTACCTCGCCGACCTGAACATGGGGAAATCGGCCATCGAACTGCAGGGCAGCGATGCGAACGGGAAGCCTGCCTACTGGCGCATGACCGACCTGAAGGCGGAGATCGAAAAGATCGGCGCGGGCCCCGGCACCGACGGGCTGGGCGGCGGGCCGGGCCACCTGAAGATCGCCTCTCCGACGCGCTCCAGCGAAGGCGACGGCGAATTCAGCCTCGCATGGACCGAGGTGACGGGGAGCTGGCCGCAACTGACGTTCAAGCAGGCGTTCTCGGTCACGAAGTTCGCGCTGCCGGTGGTCAGTTCGCGCGTGGAACATTCCACCGGCGCGGGCATCGAGAAAGGCACGCTGGACGCGGAATTTTCCGGCACGACCACCCAGGGCAAGGTCGAATGGGACGGCAGCATTACCCTCAGCGCCGACACGAAAATGGTGGGGAAGGGGTACACCGGCAAGCTGGTCAGCAGCCTTTCCGCGGTGGCCACGGGCACGCCGATCAAGACCGTGCGCATCCGCGGAACGCTTGAAGATCCCCAGTTCAATCCACCGGACTTCGCCGCGGGCGCGCTGCTCAGCATCGGCAAGGGGATCGTTTCCGGGAATCCCTTCAATGCCTTCAAGGCGTTCGGGACCGCGATGGGTTCGGCGGTGGACCAGGGCGTGCGCGAGGGCGAGAAGCTGATCAAGAAGATTCCAGGCGTGGGCGGGCTTTTCGGCGGCGACGAGAAATCGAAATAATTCCGCAGGGGCGCATGGGTGGATGCGAACGCTGGCCAGGCCTCCGGAAGAAGCTCCCGCCGCGCCGGAACCCCGCGCTGGTGCCGCTGGCCGCGCGCGGTCTCCGTGGCGCTCATTGCCGCGGCCCTGATCCATAGCCTCTGGCGCAGTTGGCTCTGCTGGGGCGACTTGGTCGTGGACAGCGGATGGAGCCTGGAGTGCGCCGCCTGCGTGGCCGGCGGCAAGATGCTCTACCGCGACGTGCCCTACCCGCACGGACCGTTTCCCGCGTACGCGCTTGCCGCCTGCTTCAAGCTTTTTGGGACGAACCTTTCCGTGGCGCTGAGCGTCGGGCTGGCGCTGACCCTGGCGATGGCGGCGCTGCTGTACCGGATCGCGCGGCTCTTCACCCACCGGGCGGGCGCGGCGGCGGCGGCGGTCGTCTTCGTGTATGTCTTCGCCTTCGGGCGCTACTCGATCAACGGCATCTTCAACTTCATGCTGCCGTACGCGCACTCTGCAACTTTCGGCATCGTGGCGGCGGCGGGCAGCGCGTACTTTGCGCTTCGGCACATGCGCAAGGGCCGCGCGCGCGACTTCTTCGCGTCCGTGCTCTTCCTTTCGGTGTGCGCGCTGACCAAGGTGGAAGTGCTCTTCGCGGCCTGCGCCGTGCACGCGGTGCTGGTCGCCGGGGGCCTCTGGCTGCGCAAGCTCTCGCTGCGCGTCCACGTGCTGGGATACCTGCTGGCGCTGGCGCCGCCGCTGGCGGTCTACGGGTATTTCCTGAGCCAGATCGGCATGGACCTGATCCGCAAGAATCTCTTCGTGGCCGGGAATCTGCAGTTCAACCAGTACATCGCGCGGCACATGGGCCTGGCGAGCACCCAGGAGTCCCTGAAGGCGGTGGGGCTTTCGGCTGCGATGTTCGCGCTCGCGGCGGGCGTGACGGGCGTGCTCGCGCGGAAGACGGCGGGGCGCGCGGCGCGGGAGGCGCTGCTGCCGGGCCTGCTGGCCGCGCTGGCAGGCGGCCTGGCCTTCGCCTTCGGCTCGGTGGGCAGCGAACTGCGCGTGGCCCCGCTGGCCGTGGGGCTGGGGGCCGCGCTGCTCGTATGGAAATTCTGGCGGACGCCGGCCGAGCGCGAGGCGCTTTGGCCCGCGCTGGGGCTCTTCGTCTTCGCGAGCGCCTGCGTGGCCCGCCTGCCGCTCTCGGCCTCGGCGCATCACTACGGTTTTTACCTGATGCCCGTCGCGCTGACGGCGCTTGCGGTGGCCTTCTTCCGCGGGCTGCCGAGTCTGCCCGGCCGGGCTCAAAGCACGGTCGTGGCGCTGGGCGGCGCGGGGCTTCTGGCCGGGATCGTGCTGGCGCATCTGGCGAAATCGGACGAAGTGCTGAGCCTGCCGGTGACGCGGCTCGAGACCGCGCGCGGCACGATCAACCTCTGCAACCACGAAGGCCAGGGGGACGTCTACCGCGAGGTCGTGCGGACCCTGTCCGAAGCTCCGGCGGATTCGCGCGTCCTGATGGCGCCGCAGGGCGTCGGGCTGCTCTTTATGGCCGGCCTATCCGACGGCTACGTGCGCACGCCCTTCCATCCGGTGGCGCTGACCTCGCCCGGCTACGAGGACATGGCCGTGGAAGCGCTGACCTCCACGCCGCCCGAGACCATCGTCCTGGTCTCGATGCGTTTTCCCGAGTACGGGCTCGAAGGCTACGGCATCGACTTCGGGGAACGCTCCTGCGCCTGGATTCAGGAACGCTACGGCGTCTGGAAGAGCTTCGGTTCGTCCCGCAACCAGGTGCTGCTGCTGAAGCGCAAGCCGGAGGCCCGGGGGCCGTAGGAGGCCGGGGCGTTTCCTCCGAAATCCCGGCGCTGGATGGGGTTTTCAACCGTCCTACTTATAGTAAGATTCGAAGGCGCTTGCAGGCCATGCGCGCACGCACGCCGGACATCGGGAGCCCACGAGATGACCAGGACGAACGCACGCTGGATCACCGCCGCGGTGTTGGGAACGGCGCTGCTTGCGCAGATGCCGTTTTCCGTACGCGCGGAAGAACCCGGCGGCGAGTCGCTCGAATGGGTCGATGAGTACCTGAACGCCGGGCGCTACAAGGAAGCCGTCGAGATCCTGCGCAAGAACTTCGGCACGGCCGAGAAGGGTTCGCCGCGCTGGCAGAAGGTGGCCCTGCGGCTGGCCGGGGCGCTGCGCATCATCGGCGGCTACAAGGAAGCGCTGGGCATTTGCGAGGACGCGGTCAAGGCCAGCCCCAAGGACGCCGCGGCGCTGGGGCTGCTCGGCGAGATGCAGACGGAAGTCGGACAGTACGAGGAAGCGCTGGGGACGTTCAACAAGATCGTCGAAGCCGACGCGGAGAACCAGCGCGCCTGGGGCCTGCGGGTGCGCGTGGCCAAGACGCTCGGCCAGAAGGAACTCGTCAAGAAGACCAGCGACCACTTTTTCGAACTCTTCAACGCCAAGGCCGACGCCTACCACGCCGGGAACGTGCCCGATCCGATGGAGATGGCCTACGTCGGGCTGGGCATCCAGGACGAGAATCCCAAGGACGCCTTCGAAGTCGGTTTCATGCTCGCCGAGAAGTTCATCCAGCAGAAGGGCATCAAGAACCCCGAGGCCTTTCTCTGGTCGGCGGAACTGGCCTTCGACAAATATGCCTTCGGCTACGCGGGCGAACGCTACGCGGCCGTGCTGAAGTTCCGCCCCAAGCTGCCGGACGCCTTGGCGGGGACGGCCACGGTGCTGATGGCGGCGCAGCACGACATCCAGAAAGCGCAGCCGCTGCTCAAGGAGGCGCTCGAGATCAACCCCAACCACATCGGCGCGCGCCTGACGCAGGCGACGATCGAGTTCACCCAGGAACGCGACGAGGAAGCCCGGAAGCACATCGAGGCCGCGCTCGCGACGAACCCCAATCACCTCGAGGCGCTCGCGTATTTGGCGTTCTACTACCACTTCACCAAGCAGCCCGAAAAGATGGCCGAAGTCGAGAAGAAGGTCATCGCCCTGAATCCGCGCTGTGCCAATTTCTACTACCAGATCGGCGAACTGATCGAGGAAAAGCACGGCTTCGACGAGGCGCCCGCGTACTACCAGAAGGCGATCGACCTCGATCCGGAGAATTGGCGCGGCTTCTACGGCCTGGGCATGAACACCTCGCGGCAGGGCGCGCAGGGCGAAGAGAAAGGCAAGCAACTGCTGTTGAAGGCCTTCGGCATGAACCGGTTCAATCCGTGGGCCAACAACATGATCAAGGTGCTGGACAAATTCATCGGCGACAAGGACCAGGCCGTCGAGCCCGTCTACCTGCAGCGCAAGACCGAACACTTCACCATCGCCTACCACAAGAAGGAAGCGGAGATCGTGCAGGGCTACCTCGAAGACTGGGCCGAGTCGGCGTACAAGGACCAGGCCAAGCGCTTCGGTTTCGAGCCCCAAGGCCCGCTGACGGTCTCGCTCTGCTTCACCTCGGGCGACCAGGCCGCGCGCACGGTCGGCATTCCGGTGGGCGGGATTCTGGGCGTCTGCTTCGGGAAACTCTGCACGGTCCTCTCCCCGCGCGAAGGCGGCGACCGCAAGGCCACGCCGGCGTTCAACTGGCGCAAGGTGCTGGACCACGAATACGCGCACGTGATGGCGCTGCAGATGTCGAAGTTCCGCGTGCCGCTCTGGTTCACCGAGGCGCTCTCGACCTTCGTCGAAAACGACAGCCGCCTGAACACCGACCAGTTGATCGTGAACCTGTACTACAAGGGCCAGCTCAAGCCGATCGAGAAGATGCAGGAGTACATCTACGAGAACCGCATCCTGGCCTACGTGCACGGGCGCTTCGTGATCGAGTACCTCAACAAGGAGTTCGGTTTCGAGGCCGTCACCAAGGCCCTCAAGCTCTTCTCCGAGGGCAAGACGCTGGAACAGGCGCTGACCGAAGTGACCGGCAAGACGCTGCCCGAGATGAACCAGGGCGTCGAGAACCAGGTGAAGGAGTTCCTCAAGAAGGTCCGCCTGCGCCCGACCTACGATCCCGCCGACCTGGCCAAGCTCGAAGCCGCGGCCTCTTCGGCCGAGGCCCCCGCGCAGGCGATCGCCGACCTGGCCATCGCGCATCTGGCGCAGAACAAGCTTCAGATGGCCGTCGCCGGCGCGGACAAGGCCCTGCAAAAAGACCCCAAGTGCGTCGATGCGCTGAACCTGAAGGGCGTCGTCGCGATGCAGAACAAGGACTACGCCGGGGCGCAGAAGTTCTTTATCGAATCGACGCAGATCGACCCGGAGCGCAGCTTCACGGCCTGGCACCGCCTGGGCGTGATCTACAAGAAGGAAGGGCGCACGACCAAGGCCATCGAGGCGCTCGAGATGGCCCGCAAGCTGTACCCGCGCTACGTCGGGCCGGACAATCCGTACTACCTGCTCCCGGAACTCTACACGGACCTGGAGCCGGCGCAGAACGAGAAGGCCATGCAGGTCTGGCTCGACTCCCTGGACGCGAATACCGACGATGCCGAGGCCGCCGAGAAGGGTCTGAAGTTCGCCATCGAGATCAAAGACTGGAAATCGGCGGCGCGCTGCGCCGAACGGCACATGGAGATCAACCCCTACAAGCCCGAGATTCACAAGCTGGCCGGGCGGGTCTTCGTGGAACTGAAGGACCTCCCGCGCGCCATCCGCGAATACCGCGTGGTCGTGGCGCTCGACGACAAAGATGTCGAGAGCCTGGTCAAACTGGGCCGCCTGCACTTCGAACAGGGCAACCGCGAGGAAGCCGGCAAGGCCGTCCGCGCGGCGCTCGAAATCGACGCGACCGACGAGGGCGCGAAGACGCTGCGGAAGGATCTGGGCCTCTAATTCTAACCCAAAGTCCGTAAAGCGATTGCAAGAGGCACATCGGGCCTAATTGGCCTGATTTTCACCTGCCCGTGGTGTACTAAATACAGTGCGAGCCTATGGTTGAAAGTTACGTGCCGATTCCCGGGCTGGCCTGACATCCAGGTGTACACGCCGTCGCGTGGCCCGCTTCGCTGCCTCGTCCAACATCGAGAGGTGTCCATGCCGTCCCCGAACCGGATCGTCCGAAGTCTCCTTTGCGTGGTGAGTCTGAGCGTGCTGGCCGCGGGCGCGGCGCGCGCGGTGGACGAACAGGACCCGCTCACCGGCCAGTTGAGCCAGGCGTGGCTGAAGGACCTGTCCGACAAGAGCAAGGGCTCGATCGGCGCGGGCGCCAACGGCACGGCGATCAAGGCCGAATGGCGCACGTACGGGTTGCTCAAGCGCCGCAACGAGGCCGCCGGCAGCGACGCGCAGCCCCTGCGTATCGGCGTCACGATGGACACCGAACCCGGCGCGGGGGTCTGGCCCGGACTGACGATCTACTGGGACAACGACAACTACGCCACCATCGGCTACCTGGGCGACCAGCACATCTACGTGCGCTGGATGAACAACGGGGAGTACAAGGAGCGTCCCTTTTACAACCAGGTTCCCGACCCCAAAAAGGGCACGGTCTCGATGCGCTTCACGCTGCTGAGCAACAACGTGATTGCCTCGTTCTCGCTCGACGGAGCCAACTGGCGCGACCTGATCGATTTCGACGCGCGCCCGGGCCGCGCGGGCGTCGGGCCGCTCAAGATTCTGCTCGGCCGGGGCTGGACGGGCGAGCGCGCCAACAAGGACGCGAAACCGGACTTCGCCAACGACTACTACCCCGACGGCAACCAGCGCCTGATCGCCACGACCTTCCGCAACTTCTTCATCTCCGACCGCGTCGCGCCGCTGCCCGAGCCGCTCGCGTTCGAGAAACGCGAGAACTGGCAGGAGTCCCTGCGCGACCTGGAAGCCTCCGGCGTGCCGAAGAACTGGGTCTTTCTCGGCCCGCGCCCCGACCGCGACTTCGCGCTCTTCCGCCGCCGCGAAGGCCTGCCGCCCGACGCCACCGACGACTGGAAGACCGTGCCCCAGGACGAGACCGGCAAGCCCTTCCGCACCACCAACTGGTCGCGCCCGGAAGACGACGCCGGCACGCTGGTGGACGTGGCCGAAATCCTCGATCCCAAGTCGCAGGTGCTGGCGTACGCGCGCACCGAGATCGACTGGCCCATCGGCGGGCCCGCGGTGCTGTATTTCGACAACGAAGGCATGGCCGACCTGTACCTCAACAACGTGAAGGTCTTCAGCGACACCAAGCGCGAAGGGCGCGCGGTCAAGGACGGGCATCTGGTGCCGGTCGAGATGAAGCGCGGCATCAACGTGGTCAAGGTGAAGATCAGCCAGAGCCGCGGGCCGTGGGCCTTCCATTTCCGCGCCGAACGCGCCGATCCCGGCCACCGCATCCGCGTGCTCGAACGGCTGTTGGAATTGTACGAGTACGAAGCGCACGAATGGCCGGGCAAGGAAGCGCGCCTCGAGATTCCGCGGCTGTACCTGAGCATGGGGCGCTACCAGGAGGCGCTCAAGGCGTACGACCAGGCGCTGGAGGCCTTCAAGGACGACTACCGTTACCGCTTCGAAGCCTTCGGCGGGAAGCTTGCGCTGCTCGAACTGCTCCGCGACTGGAAGGGCGTCGCCGCGGCCGGCGAACAGTACCTCGCGGCGAGCCCCCGGGGCATGGGTTCGCGCGACGCGCTGCGCGCGGTGCTGACCGGCAAACTGCTCGGCGGGGACGCGGCCGGCGCGGAAGCCCGGGCCAAGGCCGAGGAAGCGCAGGCCGCGGGCGATTCGAGCCGCATCGAATGGGTCTGGCGCTCGATGGCCGGCGCTTACGCCACGGCCGGCAACTGGGAGGCGTCCTTCGCGGCGCTGGAGCACCTGGCCGATGCCGCGGGCGCCGACGCGACCGCGCGCTCGCGCGCGGCCTTCGAGGCGGCCTTTGCCCGGCTCCAGGTGGAATACGGGCGCGTCGCGGCGGGCGGCAAGGTCGAGCCGTCGAAGCTGGCGCTCATCTGCGCCTCGGCGAAGAAGGGCCTGAGCCTGATTCCGGCCGGCAACAGCCCGCAGGTGCAGGCGCTGGCCCAGGAAGGCGAGGCCGACCTGAAGGCCGGCAAGCACGAACGCGCCGTGGCCGGTTACTGGGGCGCCGCGCTGCTGGCGATGGCCTCCGCGAGCCCCGATGGCGCGAACGTCTTCGGACTGAGCAAGGCCTACAAGGCCCCCGCCGATTTCGCGATCGACCCCAACACCAAGCAGTTGAAAGACCGCAACCAGGCGATCAAGGACCTGGACGCCATGCGCGGGGGCTACACCGGCCAGGTGAAGATGCTCGACCGCTGGAAGGTGATCGGGCCGTTCGAGAACGCCGACGGGGTGGGCGAAGGGACCGCCTACGGGCCCGAGACCAATCCCGACCTGAACGCGCGCCATCCCGGCAAGGGCGGCGAGAAGGCCTGGGTCGAAACCGATCCCACCAAGGGCGCGCACGACCTGGGGCACGACCTGAAGGCCTTCCTGGGCGAGACGAAGGAAGGCGTGGTCTACGCCGCGCGGGACCTGGAAGTTCCCGCCGAGACGAACGCGACGCTGTACCTCTCGGTGCGCTCGGGCTTCTACGCGTGGCTCGACGGGAAACCGGTGGGCGAAGACACCGAGGAACACTTCCGCGTGGACGGCGCGCGCATCCCGCTGAAGCTCACGGCCGGGAAGCACCGCCTGCTGCTCAAGCTGGTCTCGCCCAGCGACGGCGGGCCGCTGACCATGCGCTGCCACGTCGGCGCCGAGCCGGAACTCGCGCAGTACCTGCTCACCCGCGTCTGGCTGGCGCAGGCGTACTGCAACCTGCAGCAGTCGGTCTACTGGTACGCGGGCACCATCGACTGGATGCTGAACTGGTGCCACGCCAAGATCAGCCCCGCGGCCCTGCAGGACCTGGGCGAAGCCTACGCGTTCCTGAACCCGCTCAACGAGGACGTCCGCTTCAACGGGCTCTTCTTCCCCACACAGCGCATGATCGAGGAGATGGCTTACGGCGAGACCGGGCGCCAGAACGTCCGCCTGATCGAACTGCTGGAGACCTGGCCGGACGGCTCGGGCCGCCGCGGCGCCTTCGAATGGGCGGCGGCGGAACGCGCGGCCCGCGCGGCCGCGTACGAAGGCGACAGCTCGCGCGCCGACGACGTGCTGCTGAGCTTCACCGCGCGGAATTCGGGCAACGACGACCTGTGCGGCATGGCCCTGATCATGCGCGGCGCGCTGCGCGTGGACTTCTCGATCGCCGAATCGGCCAAGCCCTACTACACGCGCGCGGCGCGGCTGGTGCCGACCTCGCACTGGTGGTACCGCTTCATCGGGCAGGGCATGGGCGTCGCCACGACCTTCCGGCCCGAACGCACGCTCTTCACCACCGACCACGACGTCCAGAACAAGGTCGAGAACGCCAAGACGCAGCTCAAGGCCGCCAACGCCGACGATGTGGAGCGCGCCATGCGCAACCTCGGTTCGGTGATGCGCGGCGACACCGCCTCGCTCATCCGCCTGACCGACGCGGTCCAGAACCCGCTCTACGTCGGCGTGCGCGAGTACGTTCGCGACATCCTGGCGCACCTGAACGGCGACGCCCTGGGGCTTTACCAGAAGGTCGTCGAATCGGCCGCGGACGAACGCTTCCGGTCGGCCGTGGGCGAAGGCGATCCCGCCGGCCTGGAAGCGGTGGCCGCGGCGTACCCGTACACGCCGGTGGCCGCGAAGGCGCTGAACCGTTCCGCGAACCTGTACATGGACCGCGGCGAGTACGCGCAGGCCGCGTCGGCGCTGCAGATTCTCCTGCGGGATTACAAGGGCTTCGAGGGCGTGAACGAGGCGCTGACCGCCGCGAAGATGGCCCACGCGCTCCTCCATTGCGGCCAGACGCTGGAAGCGCGCGCGGCGGCCGAACGTCTTCAGAAAAACTACGCGCAGGCGGCCATCACCGTCGGCGGCAAGCCGGTGCAGGCGGCCGATTTCAGCCGCGACCTGCTCGGCCGGATCGACAAGGAAGGCGCGGGCGGGGCCGCGGCCGAGGCCGGGGCCACGCAGCACGCGGGCAACCAGCGCCGCACCGGCGCGCCGCTCAACGCCCCGGCCACGCAGCCGGGCCCGGTGGCCTGGGTGCGCCCGCAGTATCCCGCGACGAGCGTGGACCTGGCCATCGCGGCCTTTGGCGACGCGCAGTATCCGCAGATTCCGTCCTATCCGGTGGTCAGCGGCGGCAAGGCCTTCCTGACCACGCTCGAATCGACGCAGGCGCTCGACCTGGCGACGGGCAAGCTGCTCTGGCGGAATACGTCGGCGTCCTCGGGCGCGCTGCTGCGCGGGCAGTTCTCCGGGTTCCCGATCAGTTGTCCCGAAGTGAAGGGCAACCGCCTGTACCAGCGCGTGATGGTGGAGGCGCAGTCGGCGCTCGAATGCCGCTCCGCCGAGGACGGCCGGCTGGTCTGGAGCACCGCCGCGATTCCCGAACTGCAGAAGGCCGTCTGGCTCAGCGATCCCGTCGTCGCCTACGGCCTGGCCATCGGAGTCATCTGCGAGCCCGGCGACATGAACACGCACGGCGTGGCGGCGGTCGAGGCCGACACCGGGCGCTTCCGCTGGAAGAGTTCGCTCGTGACGGGCAATTCCGGCGTCAAGTCGCAGTACGCGTACTACGGTTCCTCGCTGCAGCTCGGCCCGCCGGCGGTGGACGGCGGCGTGGTCTACGCGGCGACGGGGTTGAACTCGCTGGCGGCGCTGAACGCGTTCACCGGCGAGGCCAACTGGATCTCGGGCTACCCCAAGATGACCGTCCCGCACCTGGACTGGGGCAGCCAGGGCGGCGTCTTCGAGAACTTCCGCAGCCGCTTCATGAAGGTGATCAACCGCGGCCCGGCCTCGCCGGTGGTCGGCGAAGACGTCATCGTGCTGGCGCCCAAGGACGCGACGGGCCTGATCGGGTTCGACCGGCGCACCGGCGTGATCCGCTGGAACAACGAGCTGGAGGACGCGCGCTTCGTCGCCGGCGCGTGCGAAGGGAGCGTGCTGCTGGTGGACGACGACGTGAAGGCCGTCGAGATGTCCACGGGGCGCGTGGTCTGGAACAACGGGCTGAACGGCGAGCGCCTGTTCGGCGCGCCGGGGTATTCGGGCGGGATGCTGTACATTCCCACCACCGACCACCTGCAGACGATCGACGCGCGCACGGGGCGCACGAAGGCCGCCGCCGACTGGGATCCGCGCGTGGGCCCGCTGGCGAACTTCGCCGTGCTGCCGCAGGGCATCCTGGGCGTGAACGAGCGCCTGGCGGCGCTGCTGGGCCCGCCCAACGCCAAGCGCGCCGACCTTCCGCTGGAAGAAGCGCGCGGCTACGTCGCCGACGGCAAGTGGGAACAGGCCGCCGACTGCTTCAACCGCGCGGCGCAGGGCTCCGATCCGGAGAACGTCCTCAACGCCGTCAGCGGCCTGGTGATGGCGCTGGGCAAGCTGGGCCGCAACGACGAGGGCCTGGCGAGCATCGACCGGATTCTGGCCGACAAGCCGGCCATCATTCAGGCGCAGGGCGGCTGGTGGCAGGTCGAAAAATCGCTGCTTGCCGAGGCCCTGCGCGCGCGGCTGGGGCAGCCTTCGCCGCCGCCCGCGGAGATTCCGCAGGGCGTCTCGGGCACGCTCGCCTACGCCTGGCAACTCCCCGGCGCCGATCCCAAGATCGAGTTCCTGCAGGACGGCCCCAAGGACCGCTTCCTGGTGCAGAGCGGGAACACGCTCTCGATGATGCGCGTGAACGCGCGCTTCGACCTCATGTGGCAGAACTACGTCGGCCCCGGCATGCGCATCACCGGCATCTCGGGCAAGCGCATCCTGATGATGGGCAGCCAGAAGCTCCTGATGCTGGACCGCGACACCGGCGAGCAGGTCTGGCAGCGCTTCCTGCCCACCGAGGAACCGCGCAAGCGCAAGGCCGGCGGGCGGCGCAGCTTCCTGCGCGGCTTCAATTTCTCGGCCTTCGGCGAAGACTGCGTGGCCGCGATCGCGGGCGACGTGCTCTTCGCCTTCAATCCGCGCACGGGCGACGAGATCTGGTCCAACTACCGCTACGACCGGCGCCCCATCGGGCTGGCCTACGCCGGCGGGCGCGTGATCGAATTCGCCGGGCACAGCGACAAGAACACCTATCTGTACGCCTACGAGCCGCAGCACGGCACGCGCGTGAAGACCGAGACGCTCGAACGCAAGCGCATGGAGAACGGCGCGACCTACTATTCGCCCGACGGCAAGTACATGGTCTACCGCCCCCAGGGCGGGCGCCTGGCCTGCGTGAACCTCGTCGAAGGCAAGTACGCCTGGCAGATCAACGTGCCCAAGCTGAATTACAACGGCTACAACAACTACGGGCTCAAGTTCGACGAGGAAGGCAACGTCGTCTACTACGGCGACTGCCACGACGGCAACGACCGCGGCTGGCACACCATGATCTTCAACGCCGCCGACGGCAAGCCGGTCAAGCACCTGCGCGGCGGCCAGGTGAGCCTGAACAACGAGAGCACGCTGATGGTCCGCGAGGACTGGGGCCGCACGCTCGCCCGCCGCGACGCCGACAAGGGCGACAAGGACGTCTGGGTCTTCCAGTATCCGCAGAATTCGACCGTCAACCAGGGGCTCGTCTCGGCCTTCCTCTCCACGGCCAAGGACCGCCTGTACCTCCTCTACGTGCGCCGCAGCGACTCCGAATCCGACCAGTTCCTGCTGCGCACGTTCGACTGGGCCTCGGGGCAGCTCCTGCAGAGCGAGTTCCTGCCCGGCACGCCGATCCGCCTGCAGGAAGGCTGGGGCTACCGCAGCGCGGTGGAACGGCGCGGCAACCTGCTCCTGATCGGCACGTGGGAAGGGCTCTTCGCCTTCTCCCCGCGCGGCGATTCGCGCTCCGACGCGATCGTGGAACTGAAAAAAGCGCTCTCCGACGAGAAGCTCGACCCGGTGCAGCGGCGCGACGGGCGCCGCGCGCTCTCGGCCCTGGAACCGGTGGCGCTGCAGGCCTTCATCGCGCCGACGGGCCTGAAGGTGGACGGCGACCTGACCGAATGGGCCGCCAGCGATTCGCTGATGCTCGCGGGCCTGGACTACTACACGCCGCTGGCGAACGGCGAAGCCTGGAGCGGCCCCGACGACTGCTCCGCGCGCGTCTGCTCGGCGTGGGACGGCCGCGGCATCTACCTCGCGGTGGACGTGAAGGACGACCGCTTCGTCCCGCCGGAGCCGGGCGTGGACCTGGCCAGCGGCGACAGCGTCAGCGTCGCGGTGAACGGCCTGACCAACCCGTACAACGGGTTCGACACGCGCGAGAACGTGGTCTGCTCCCTGGCGCTGGTCGAAGGGCGCACGGAGATGACGGTCTCCGGCGGCGGCGAGACCGACGGCGTCAACCAGCCCGACGGCCGCGCCGTGCGCGCCCCCGACGGCAAGGGCGTGCGCTACGAAATCTTCCTGCCGTGGGCGCTGCTGCGCCGCAACCCGGCCTACCGCCCCGGCGACCGCAAGGAACTGCGCGTCGGCGTGGCCGTGTACGACCGCGACGGCGCGGAGGTGAAGGGCGCGATGGAGTGGGGCGCCGGCGTGACCGGGCTCTCGCTCGTGCCCGCGCGCCTCGGCCAGCTCTCGCTGCTGGACATCTCGGTGGAAAAGATCGAGCGCTACAAGGACATCGTCCTGCGCGTGCCCGACGCGCCGGAGACGATGAAGTACCTCAACCTGATCCTGGCCACCAAGCGCGGGCCCAAGGCGGCGCAGGAGCGCGTGGACGAACTGGAGAAGTTCCTCAAGCAGCGCCCCCAGACCGTGCACGCCTTCCAGATCCTCTCGACGCTGACCGACCTGTACCGCGGCGCCGGCGAGGCCGATCCCAAGGGCAAGGCCATGAACCTGGCGCGCAGCCTCAAGTGCCCGCAGATCGTGCTCGACGCGCTGACGGCGCAGACGATGAAGGGCATCGGCCTGCGCGGCGAATACTACGGCGCGCGCAACTTCACCGACCTGAAGCTGGAACGCACCGACGCGACGCTGAACTACGACTGGAACGGCTCCCCGGGGCCCAACGTGCCGGGCGAGAACATCTCCGTGCGCTGGACCGGCGAACTGGTGCCGAAGTTCGGCGAGCAGTACACGCTCTCGACGATCTCCGACGACGGCGTGCGCGTCTGGATCGACAACAAGCTGGTGATCGAAAACTGGACCGACCACGGGCCCACCGAGGACAGCGGCAAGGTGGACATGCAGGCCGGCAAGGCGTACGCGATCCGCATCGAGTTCTTCCAGGGCGGCGGGCCGTCGTGCTTCAAGCTGCTCTGGGCCAGCAAGAGCCAGGCGAAGGAAGTGATCCCGCAGGCGCAGATGAACTCCATCCCCGCCGGCAACGCGCTGAAGATCGAGAAGCCGGAAGACGGCCCCAAGCAGATCGAAGCCTACCGCGCGGTGGCCAAGATCCTGCAGGACTCGACCGACGGCCTGGTCTTCCTGCGGCGCATCCTGGACGGCTACAAGGGCGACGACCGCGTGCGGAAGTGCATCGGCGAATGCGAGGATTACCTCCGCGCCAACCCCGAGACCACCAACGCGCTGCAGATTCTCCAGATTCTGCAGGCTCTGTACGCGCAGGACGGCGACCGCAACCCGATGGCGCGCTGCGAGGCCGTGATGCAGGCCTGCCGCGTCTCGCGCGACAACAAGCGCGCGTTCTACAGCCAGTATTCGCCCGCGTGGATGGATTGGAACGTGATCGGGCCCTTCCAGGCCGTGGGCGAACGGCGCGGCCTCGACATCGTGCTCGACCCGGAAAAGAACGTGGACCTGAACTGGAAGCCCAAGGGCGCCGGCGAAGTGGAACTTACCTGGTCCAAGGTCTCCTTCGCGAAGGACAAGCGCGGCCAGCCCGGCGACGGATACATCCGCCTGCTGCCGTACTTCCAGGAGAAGCTCGGCAAGGACTTCCGCCGCGAGATCGAGCGCGGGCCGTACTTCGGGTACGCCTACATCAAGGTCAACTGCTCGGCGCGCCGCGCGCTGCTGCTCTACGGCGCGAACGACGCGATCTCGATCTGGGTCAACAACCGGCGCGTCGTGAACGAGCGCTACCCCGGCGGCCGCAAGGACAGCGACGCCACGCCCGTGCGCCTGAAGGACGGCGACAACGAAATCCTGATCAAGGTGGGCTGCCCGTACGGGGCGCTGCACTACATCTTCCGCCTCGCCGACGAGGACGGCCGGCCGTTCGACGACCTGAAGTTCCCGTAGCGCTCAGCCGCGCGGGCGCGTGGCC